>JAZRCS010000028.1:0-2413 GCA_045659885.1 Christensenellaceae bacterium | reverse complement strand
CGACCCTAACTTTGAAGGCTTTTGTCATTGTAGGCTTTATTACAAAGAAAAATAATACAAAATTTTCAATTTTTATTTAAAATTTTTTATAATATGACATAATGTTGGCATATTTAGTTTAATAATATAAGGTTACAAAGGGGGTAATCTTATGAAAAAATTATTAAACGCAATTAAAAAATTAGTAAAAAAACAAAAAGAAATTCAAATAAAAGAAAAGGTTTATATCGACTGTAAAGATTTGTTCGCATTATCGGCCCTTACCGATTAAACAGTCGAATTAAGCGCAAGATAAATTATGAGTAAAAAAACAGTAGTAGTAGGTATGAGTGGTGGCGTTGACAGTTCGGTTACGGCTCTACTTTTAAAAGAACAAGGGTATAACGTTATCGGCCTTTTTATGAAAAACTGGGAAGAAGACGATGAAAACGGCAACTGTACGGCAGAAACTGATTATAGTGACGTACGCCGTGTTTCAAACTTGCTTTCTATACCTTACTATACCGTAAATTTCGCAAAAGAGTATATGCAAAGGGTTTTTTCATACTTTTTAAAAGAGTATGAAAGTGGAAGAACTCCTAACCCAGACGTGTTATGTAATAGAGAAATTAAGTTTGGACCGTTTAAAGAATATGCAAAAAGTCTTGGCGCAGATTATATTGCTACGGGGCACTATGCAGGCGTTAGACACGACAATGGCGTTCATTATTTATTAAAAGCAAAAGACCAAAACAAAGACCAAACTTATTTTTTAAACCAATTATCGCAAACACAACTTGAAAACGTGCTTTTCCCGTTAAGTAATTTAGAAAAGGGCGAAGTTAGAAAAATTGCTGAACAAAATGGACTTGCTACGGCTGAGAAAAAGGATTCTACGGGCATTTGTTTTATAGGCGAAAGAAACTTTAGAAAATTTTTAATGGACTATATTCCGGCAAAAGAAGGCTTAATCAAAACGTATGACGGTAGAGTTTTAGGCAAGCATTACGGTTTAATGTATTACACTATCGGTCAAAGGCGTGGGCTTAACGTAGGTGGACAAGCAGGCGACGACGGCAGATGGTTCGTAATTGAAAAAGACTTAAAAAATAACGTGCTTTACGTTGCACACGGCGAAGAAGACAAACTTTACAGTAAAGGCTTGTTTATGAACTCGTGCAATTTTATGCCAGGAACTCCAAACACTAAAACTTTTGAGTGTACGGCAAAATTCCGTTATCGCCAACAAGAGCAAAAAGTTTTAGTCAATATTCGACAAAACGATATCTACGTTGAGTTTTTTGAAAAACAAAGGGCTATTACCGAAGGACAGTACGCAGTCTTTTATCTTGACGATTTGTGCTTAGGTGGTGGCGTTATCGAAAAGGCAGATTTTTAATAAAATTTTAGGTTTTGCTTTTCTATATATAATATAGGGGAAGTCGAAAACAGGTACTTTTCAAGCAATAATTAAACAAAAGCAAAAGAAGATGAAAAATCTTCTTTTTTTGTTGCCGAAAAAAGTTAAAAACCTTAAAATTCAGCAAAATATCGCAAAAAACGAAAATAAAAAATTTTACAGTTGTGTACAAGGGGCTATTTTTTTAACAAAAAACACAATATATAGGGGTGTAAAAAATTTTTTAAAAAAATTAAAAAAAATGTTTGACAAATTTTTAAAAATATAGTTTAATATACGAGCATCACTAATTTGACGGTACGTGTTGCCGGTACAATAAGGGCATCAAAAAGCGCTGTAAAAATCGCTAAAAATCGACTAAAAAATTTATTAAAAAAAATTAAAAAAATTAATAAAAAACAGTTGACAAATAAAACCCCTTATGGTAATATGTATAGGCTGTCGATTAGCGCAGCACTCGAAGAACTGTCGTTCTTCATCAAGTAGATTAAAAATTGAATAGAAGGAAATGAATTGAGTTACAAGACATTTTTTATTGTAATAAAAAGATTTCTGTCAATTTATTTTAATGAGTATATTTAATATGTACCAAAAAACAGTCAGCAAAAACGAACAATTTTAAATCGTTAGAGCAGTTGAACTTCGGTTCAGCTTTAAGAAATTAAACTTAAGGGTTTGATTCTGGCTCAGGACGAACGCTGGCGGCGTGCTTAACACATGCAAGTCGAACGAAGTTAAGGGGCTTGCCCCTTTACTTAGTGGCGGACGGGTGAGTAACGCGTGAGCAACCTGCCCATATCTGGGGAATAACACAAAGAAATTTGTGCTAATACCGCATATTATTTTTAGAAGGCATCTTCTTTAAATGAAAGATTTTATCGGATATGGATGGGCTCGCGTCCCATTAGATAGTTGGTGAGGTAACGGCCCACCAAGTCGATGATGGGTAGCCGACCTGAGAGGGTGATCGGCCACATTGGAACTGAGAAACGGTCCAGACTCCTACGGGAGGCA
>JAZRCS010000027.1:0-20138 GCA_045659885.1 Christensenellaceae bacterium | reverse complement strand
CGACGGTGTTACTGACGATACGTCTGCTATTCGCTCGGCTCGTGACGAGGCTCACTTAAACGGTAAAATTTTATACTTTTCTGAAGGGGTGTATTTAGTTAGTGGCTCTATTCAATTATATAGTAATATGCACCTTATCGGTAACAACGCAACGCTTATTAAAAAGCCTGCAATAACTCAACCTATTACTGCTGACGCTAAAGCAGGTGATACCGTTATTTCAGTACAAGACGCTACTAAATATACCGTTGGCGAAGATTGTTACGTTGGTTTAACGGGGACTTCTAATTACGGTGATACTTCGGCAAAAATTACAGCAATAAATACTAAAAACAACACCGTTACTATTGAAAGTTATAATCGTCATAATAATAAGGGCGTTGCAAGAGACGTTACTGTTAGTAACGGGGGAGTTTTTTCTAACTCATTTTCAATACTTTGTACTTTTAGGGGTGACGACCCAGGTAGCGACGTTATTATAGAAGGGCTTACTTTAGATGGTAATAGGCAGTCTGACGAGCCGTATTCATACCAACTTTCAACAATACATATAGACCCTACAGGTTATAATATAAGAATTAAAGATTGCAATATTAAGCGCGCTAACGCCGACGCTATTTCAGTTCAATCAAACGGTAACGTTATAATTGATGGATGTATTGTTGAAGGCGCAAAATATAACGGAATTCACGTTGGTTTTACCGTTGACGCAATTTCTATAACTAATAACCAAGTGTATAATTGCTATAACGGGTTTTACGATTGTTATAGCGTAAAGAGTTTATCAATTGTAGGCAACACTTTTGAAAATTGTGAATATGGATGCAACGGTTTTGATGAAGAAAGTAACGGTACGGTTATTTCGGGTAATAATTTTGTAGGCTGTAGATATGGGATTAAAACGGGTGCAGTTAACGGTATGGCGATAACGGGCAATTCATTTACCGGCACGAAATATTATCATATGGGTATTTACGTTTATAAAAGTGGTATGGCTACGATAACGGGCAACACTTTTAATACGTTACAAAATGCAATATATATTAAATCGGGTACGGGTATAACGTTTAATTCAAACGTGATTCACAACTGTACAACGCCTATTTTAGTTGATGAAAACACAGGTGTAAATCCGTATAGGACTACACAATGTACTTTCTCAAATAATATGATTTATTGTACAAATAGTGGTAAAAATGCAAGTATTGTTGTTAAATTTGGCGATAAAATCATTATTAAAGACAACGTTTTATACGGCAACAACGCTAAAATTGAAATTTATAATAAAGAAGATTTAGATTTTATCGTTAAAGATAATATTATAACAAACTTAAGTGAATAAATAAAAGCGTGGATAAATGAAATGCACCTCCTAAAGTGTCTAACTTTTGTGTAGCATTTCAGTTGTCGGTAAGTTTTTAAATAATTTTAGATATTTTTTTATTGTTTAATATCTAATCAAAAATATATTAGCAACAATTTTTATATTATAAAAATATAAAACTACTTGACATATAAAAAAAAAGGGTTATAATTGTAGTATAAATATAAAATATGGGGGCAATAAGTCACCATAAAAAAAAGGAGATATTTATGAAAAAATTAAGTGGATTAATAGCATTATTATTATGCGTAGTAATCGGTGGCGTTTATGCTAACTGGGCGTATTCTGCATCAGACGATATTCAAGACAAATATCTTGAATTATCATTAGGTATTACAGATGCTTCTCAAACAGGCGCAAATGGTGAATACTTTATTACGTCTAATGCTAGATTTGTAATCGACCAAGTAGAAGGCACAAACCACGTTGCTAAATTAAGCGTTGAATCAACTGATGGTCAAGCAGCGAAACTTACTATTAAGTTTACTCCATTTGCAGCGGCTTCAATTGACGTTAAAAGAGATGGTGTAAAAACTGAAGTTGCTTTTACTACAGGTAATAAGTTTGTTTACAAAATGGATAGTGAAGGTAACTATGATGCAACAGTTACTGATGAAAATGCAACAAAAGTGTTTGGTTTCGCAAATGAATCAAATGGTGCGTTTGAATTAGAAAATGTAATTTCTTGGACTAAAGTTGATGACGATAATGACGGTCTTGGAGAATATTTCTATATTGAATATGATGCAGAAGCATTGCTTGAACAAGTATTTTTAAATCCAGCAGTTCCTGGTGGAAATATAGTATTAGATACATACGTTGAATATGCTGCTTTCCAACAAGCATTATTACATGCTGGTAACGTTATCGTTAAAGTTTCTGACGGTATTGACGTTCTTGCTAGCAATTAATCCCAAGCATAATTTATAATTAAAATCAAGCAAAAAGCCACCGTATATTACGGGCGGCTTTTTGCCCATTTTAAAAAATTTAAAAATATAAAGTAAAGCATAGTAACCAAAGAGGCGTAAAATGACGGCTTTTGACATTTATATATTTACTTTAAGTGTGCTTATTATCGTTTTAATGACCGGAGTTTCAGTTGCAGTAGTGACAATTATTACAAAATTATCTTGCAAATTGATTCAGTCAGGCGCAGAAGACGAAAAAATTTTAGCCGAAGTAAATAAAACTCAATCAAAAAGTGAAAAAATATGGAAATTTATTGATAAAGCAGTTTCCTTAATTTTTAGTATACTTTTTTTGATAGCCTTCGTTCTTTCAACAATGGTTGCTTGTACAAAAGAAATTTCAATAGGGCAAATCCCTGTATTTCGTGTAGTAAATTCAGACTCTATGTCTAAAAAGCACGAGAAAAACCATTATTTAGTTGAAAATAATTTAAACGACCAATTCGATACTTTCGATTTGATTATAACTTACGACGTTCCCGAAGAAAAGGACCTTAAACTTTACGATGTAGTGGTGTATAGGTATGAAGATATGCTTGTCGTACACCGTATAGTTCAAATTATACACAATAAAAACGGAACGTATTATATGTTGCAAGGCGATAATGAGCCAAGAGCAGACGTAATGCCGGTATATTACGACCAAATGGTAGCGATATATCGTGGCGAGCGTATTCCTTTTATAGGAAGTTTTATTAAGTTTATGCAATCGCCTGCCGGTTGGATTTGTATTGTCATAGTTATTGTAGCAATGTTTGCAGGTCCGTTTTTAAATAAAAAATTAGAAAATGAAAGAGCAAAAAGATTGGCTATTATTATGGGCTCAGGTGACAGTTCAGAGGATAGTGATTTTGACGAAAATAACGTAGTTAAAGCAGTAGATATAAAGCATAAAGATACTAAACCAGATAGTCAAAGTACGTCACAAGATACATTTTTAGACGTTAAAACTTGTGCAGAGGTTTCGGTTACCGACGATAATTTGCAAATAACGTTAAAAGAAGAACAAATTGTCGATAGTAAAAGCCAAACTTTTTTGGATATACAAGGCGAATCACTTTCGTTTGATGAAAAATTAAACAAAGCGCCAGAAACAACAAAAGAAAGATATTCAAAAATTACCGATTTATTAAAACGTGTAGACGACGTTCGTGTAATAGAAGGTAAAAAATATAAAACTTACAAATACAAAAACGTACCTATTGTTCGTTTAGCAGTTCGTGGAAAAACCCTTAACGCTTATTTAGGGCTTAATCCAAGCGAATATCAAAAAACCAAGTATATTTTTGAAGACGTTTCTGATAGTAAATCATTTAAAAATTATCCTATGCGTGTTAGAGTTACAAGCGAACGAAAAATGCGTTGGACAATTGAACTTATTATAGGTTTGGCAAACAAAAACGGTTTAACAATTTTTGAAAAACCTGTGCTTGTTGAAGAAAACTTAAATCCTTTTATTAAATTTAAGAAAAAGAAATCGTTGACGTTTAAATATCGCGTAAGGAAATCTCCTAACGCAAAAATTAGATATCAAGTAATTAAAAACGAGTTGTTAAAACTTAACGGAATTAGGGTAATTACAAGTAAATTTAGCGAAACTTATAAACTTAAAGGCAAGCCACTTGTAAAACTCGTAATGCGTGGTAAAACGCTTAATGCTTACGTAGGGCTTAATCCAAGTGATTATACTGAAAGCAAATATATTTTCACTAACGCGTCAAACGTTAAAAAATACAAAAATTACGCTATGAAGATACGATTAACTTCAGATAGGCAAGTTAAGTGGCTTTTAGAACTTATTAGCGTAATTGAAAGTGAGGTGCACAATGTTAATAAAGCATCTTGCTAAAATTTCAGCATTACTAGCGTTGATTTCGACAATGTTAATTACGTCGGTTTTTGCGTCGTGGGTGTATGCTGAATTTTCGCCTAAAGACCACGAAACTAATTTTGATTTATCTATGATAGAGTTTGTGTATAAGCCTGAAGAAGTTTTACCGGGTCACGAAGTAGGCTATCTTAACCAAAATCACCAAGAAGTTATATATAATATAACCGACCATATTAAATACGGTTTAAATTATCAACAAAAGCCATTATTGTCTAATTATTTAAACCAAAACGGAATAGTTTATTCTAACCAAAAAGCAACGGGTGGTAACTTGAAGTTTTTAGGTGACGAAAGTGAGTCTTTAATGTGGGTTGTTGAAAAAGATACTGACACGATATACTATATTTACACCTTTGAAGAAGAACAAGTGACAAGTAGTAATTTGAATTTACTTATAACGGTTTATAAAACAAAGTGCGTATATAAAGACGGACTATGGCAAAACGAGCGTGCATATGTCGGCGAAGCGCCTATAGCAAGGGTTTCAGGAATAATGACGATAAACGTTAGCAAGTGGCAGGAAATTCAAGTTAAAACCGTATAGTTGAAAATCTAACAAATTTAAGTGAATAATTAAAACGCTAATATAATAAAAAATACGTTACCACTTGGTAACGTATTTTTATTTTGTAAATATTTATTTAGTTCATAGCCTTTTCAACTGCAACGGCAACTGCAACCGATGCACCAACCATAGGGTTGTTACCCATACCGATTAAGCCCATCATTTCAACGTGTGCAGGAACTGAACTACTACCTGCAAATTGAGCGTCACTATGCATTCTACCCATACTGTCAGTCATACCGTAAGAAGAAGGACCAGCGCCCATATTGTCAGGGTGTAAAGTTCTTCCCGTACCACCACCACTTGCAACAGAGAAGTATTGTTTACCGTTTTCAACGCACCATTTTTTGTAAGTGCCAGCAACAGGGTGTTGGAAACGAGTAGGGTTAGTTGAGTTACCCGTAATAGAAACTGCAACCTTTTCAAGTTTCATAATAGCAACGCCTTCAGGAACGTTGTCAGCACCGTAGCATTTAACTTTTGCTCTTGCGCCGTCGCTATAAGCCTTTTCGTAAACGACTTTAACAGTTTCGCTGTATGGGTCGAATTCAGTTTCAACGTAAGTAAAACCGTTAATTCTTGAAATAATCATAGCAGCGTCTTTACCAAGACCGTTCAAAATAACTCTTAAAGGTTTTTGACGAACCGTGTTTGCGTTAAGTGCAATTTTAATTGCGCCTTCAGCAGCAGCGAAAGATTCGTGACCTGCTAAAAAGCAGAAACAGTCAGTATCGTCGTTTAATAACATTGATGCAAGGTTACCGTGACCTAAACCAACTTGTCTATTGTCAGCAACCGAGCCGGGAATACAAAACGCTTGTAAGCCAACGCCGATTTTCTTAGCAGCGTCGTAAGCCTTTACACAGCCTGATTTAATAGCGATAGCAGCGCCTACCGTGTAAGCCCAAACTGCGTTTTCAAAGCAAATAGGTTGAGTTTCCCTAACGATTTTGTCGCAGTCAATACCTTTTGCTAAACAAATTTCTTTACATTCTTCAATAGAAGAAATGCCGTATTCTTTTAAACAAGCGTTGATTTTATCAATTCTTCTTTCATAACTTTCAAATAATGCCATAACCTTACTCCTTATTCTTTACGAGGGTCGATATATTTGAAAGCATTTTCAAATCTACCGTAGTGACCCGTTGCTTTTTCGTACGCTTCGTTAGGAGACATACCTTTTTTAATAAAGTCAGTCATTTTACCAAGTGAAACGAATTCGTAACCGATAACTTGCATATCTTCGTCAAGCGCCATTTTTGTAACGTAACCTTCAGCCATTTCAAGATATCTTGTACCTTTTGCCTTAGTGCCGTACATTGTACCAACTTGTGAGCGTAATCCTTTACCTAAATCTTCTAAACCTGCGCCGATAACTAAACCGTCGTCAGAGTAAGCAGATTGAGTTCTACCGTAAACGATTTGTAAGAAAAGTTCTCTCATCGCCGTGTTAATAGCATCACATACAAGGTCGGTATTAAGTGCTTCTAAAATAGTTTTGCCAGGGAGTATTTCAGATGCCATAGCGGCAGAGTGGGTCATACCTGAACAACCTATAGTTTCAACTAACGCTTCTTCAATGATACCGTTTTTAACGTTAAGTGAAAGTTTACAAGCGCCTTGTTGTGGTGCGCACCAACCTATACCGTGTGAAAAGCCTGAAACGTCTTTAATTTCTTTAGATTGAATCCATTTGCCTTCTTCAGGGATAGGAGCAGGGCCGTGATTAGGTCCTTTAGCAACGCAAACCATTTCTTTTACTTCGTTTGAATATTGCATAAAAATTCCTCCAAAAAATTCATAATTTAAATCTAAATATAAGTATAGCAAAACCTTTAAAATTTTGCAATTAAATTACTATAATTTATTTTTTTAAATTTAACAAAGTTTGTTAAATATAAATGGTGTTTATTCACTTGACAATATTTAAAGGTAATGTTAAAATTTATTAGTAAAGCGTTGAGACGGAGAAGTAGTTAATTTTTTCTTTTTTAGAGAGTGTTTGGTTGGTGCGAAAACATACTGAATTTTAACGAATACACCGTTGAGTTGCTATCTTGAATTAAGTAGGGGTAGTCGGGGCTCGCCCGTTATAGCGAATAGTGTTATGCACTTACAAAGGGGCGTTTTGTGAAAAGCGTCTGTTTTGAGATGGTACCGCAATATTATTGCTCTCAATTTATGGGGGCATTTTTTATTTTTTGATATTTTAAGGAGGACTTATGCAAATTTACGAAGAATTACAACAAAGGGGACTTATTGCTCAAGTAACTGACGAAAGTGAAATTAAAGAACTTATAAATAACGGCAAGGCGACTTTTTATATAGGTTTTGACCCAACTGCCGATAGTTTGCACGTTGGTCACTTTATGGCTCTTTGTTTAATGAAAAGACTTCAAATGGCACACAATAAACCGGTTGTGTTATTAGGTGGTGGAACGGGTATGATAGGCGACCCGTCAGGTAGAACTGATATGCGCCAAATGATGACTAAAGAAACTATTGATAGTAATATTGAGTGTTTCAAAAAACAAATGTCAAGGTTTATTCGTTTTGAAGGCGAAAACGCCGCTATAGTTGTAAATAACGCCGACTGGTTACTTTCTTTAAACTACGTTGAAGTATTAAGGGAAGTTGGCGCTTGCTTTTCCGTAAACAATATGTTAAGGGCAGAATGTTACAAACAAAGGATGGAAAAAGGTCTTTCATTTTTAGAATTTAACTATATGATAATGCAGTCTTACGACTTCTATTACTTATATAGAAAATACGGTTGCAATATGCAATTTGGTGGCGACGACCAATGGTCTAATATGCTTGGTGGTACTGAACTTATCCGTAAAAAATTAGGTAAAGACGCTTACGCTATGACGATTACTTTACTTATGAATAGTGAAGGCAAAAAGATGGGTAAAACGGCAAAGGGTGCAGTATGGCTTGACGCTAATAAGACTACTCCTTACGAATTTTATCAATACTGGCGTAACGTTGACGATGCCGACGTATTAAAATGTATCAAAATGCTTACCTTTATTTCTCTTGACGAAATTCAAAAAATGTCGTCTTGGCAAGGTAGCGAGTTAAATAAGGCTAAAGAAATTTTAGCGTACGAACTTACTAAACTCGTTCACGGTGAAGAACAAGCAAATTTAAGCCAAAAACAAGCAAAAGCGTCGTTTGGTGGCGACGTTGAAAATATGCCTACCATTAAAGTTTCAAAAGAAATCACTAACGTAATAGACCTTTTAACGGCAATTAATATTTGCAAGTCAAGGGGCGAGGCAAGAAGACTTATCGAAGGTGGTGGCGTTAGTATTAACGACACTAAAATTACTGCGCAAGCAACAGAAATTGCAAGCGATATATTATCGGCAGGCGAATTTGTGTTACACAAAGGCAAAAAAGTTCATTATAAAATAGTTTTAGAGTAATGAAAGAAGTTTATTATACTGTAACAAAGCAGTCTTGTAGCCAAATAGAAGTAAAAAAATCACGATTTATATGTGATATTAAAAGCATTGAAAACGAACAACAAGCAAAAGACTTTATAAAGGAAATTAAATCAAAATATCCTGATGCAAGGCACGTTTGCTACGCATATATTTGTGATGCAGACGGCAATAATTTTAAGTACAGCGACGGTGGCGAGCCACAAGGCACGGCAGGAATACCTATTTTAGAGGCGTTAAAAAATCACAACTTAACTTGTGTTGTTGCAACGGTAACAAGATATTTTGGTGGAATTTTACTTGGCACGGGTGGTTTAGCAAGGGCGTATAGCGATAGCACGATATGTGGAATTAACTTATCGTCTGTATGCGAGTGCATTTCATCAATAAAATTAAAAACGCAGTTTACTTATTCGTTATATCCTAAATTTACTAATAAAATATCGGGCTATAGTTGTATTATTGATAAAATAGACTACTTGGATAACGGGGTAGAAATTACCTTTACTTGTCCACTTAGTGATAAAGAAAAATTAATAAATATAGTGTGCGAACTTTCTTCGGGCAAGTCGACCGTTGAAGAAATTGAAACGTTATACGCAAGGTATTAAAATGAAAACTATTACTGCGCTTAAAGAACAATCAAAAAACAAAAAAAGAGTTAGCGTTTATTTGGATGGGCAGTTTTATATCGGGCTTGATTTGTTAACGGTTATGAAACTCCGTTTAAAAGAAGGGTTAATAGTTGACGAAAAAACCTTAATCGACGCCCAAATTATGGACGAAACTAATACTTGTTTTGACGTAGCCTTAAATTATATATCTAAAAGTTTAAAAACTAAAAAAGAAGTTATTGATAAACTTTTAAAAAAGGGCTACTGCGACGAAATTATATCGTTAACCTTAGAAAAACTTTCAAGTTACGGCTACGTAGATGATACAGAATACGCTAAACGCTTTTTTGAAACGTATAAAAACTCTTTAGGCGAAAAGGCGATAAGATATAAATTATATTTAAAAGGCGTAGACGATAAAATTATCGACGAATTGTTCTTAAACGCTGAATTTGATATAAGCGTACCTGAAAATTTAGCGCAAAAATATTTAAAAAATAAAGAAATTGACAGTCAAAATTTATCAAAATGTTACAAATATTTGCTTTCAAAAGGTTTTTCTTACGAAATTGCAAATCAAGTAATATCAAAGTATAAAAAAGATTAGAATATAATTAAAACCCCACTAACTTGACTTAAAAATCAAAGTGTAGTGGGGTTAAATATTTTTATTTAGTTTTTAATTTTCATAAAAACGTTAATTATATTTTTTTGCGTTGCTTTGCATATTTATATGCAATTGCAGTACCACTTTTAGAAACAAAATTTTTCTTTGAAACAGGAAAATAATTTTCATCATAGTAAAACACGCAATAATCACTATCATTTATAAGTGCTTGATTTCTTTCAACGTAACTTGCTTTGAACGAAGAATATTTTTTTGTATGCTCAAATTCTTCGTCAAAAAAAAGTAAATCGTTTGTTAAACCTTTAAGATTTTCTAATATATTTTTTAATTTGGTTTTATCTTTTTCAAGCAAACAACATTCACTTTTGCAAGTATAAAAAATGCATTTTATTTTTGTAAATTTTTCTTTTAGTGAAGAAACTATTGTGTGACATAGCGTATTAAATTCGCTACGGCTACCAAATAAAAAGACAGATACGTTTTTATTAGTAACTAAATCAACAATAATTTGATTTAAATTGTCTACAAGTTCTTCCGTTAAAACTATTTTTCTATGACCTATAAACGAACAGATTTTATGTTTTTCCATAATATAAAACACCTAAATTATTGATTTTGAATACGTACAGTAGTCATTATAACACAATTTTATGTTTGTGCGTATTCAAAATTGCAAAAATTTTAATAATTTATGTGTATGACTTTTACGTGTATCTAAAATCTTAATTTATAATTAAGATATAGGTGGTAATATTATGGAAATAAAAGAAATTTTATCAAGAATAGGTTACGTTAGAAATAAAGCAAATTTGTCTGCAAGGGAAGTTAGTTTAAGGATGGGTATGAGCCCACAATACGTTGCTCAATTAGAAAGTGGAAGAATAGTTTTAACCGTTGAAAAATTGTTGCAAATTTTACAAATATGTGATTTTTCACTTGAAAGATTTTTTAGTAACAATATTGATAGTTATGAAGTTGATAAAGAATTAATATCGTTAGTTGAAACTTTGCCTATTGATAAAAAGAAAAATATTATCGGGTTTATAAAAAAATAGTTAAACGCTTGCATAGGTGCAAGCGTTTTTTAAAAAAGGTTAATAATTTTAATACGTATAAGCGTTTAAAAAACGATAAATTATTAAAAACAATATAATATCAATTGTAAATTATTAAAAAATATTGTATAATACAAATATAAAATAAATTAACGGTGAAATATGAATTGTATTGACAAAATGTACAAAGAAATAGAAGAAATCAAAAGAAAAGAAGAACTTGAAAATTTATCGAAAGTTCAACCTTTTAAAGCAATAAAGCAAGACGTTGTTTTTGAAAGCAATTTTTCTTCTACTGTTACAAAAATAAATTATTTATGCCAAGTTGAAGTTAATTATGAAGAGTGGCAAAAAAAATATTTTGCTATAGAAAAGGCAAAAAGTTTTGTTGCGTTCGTTTTAAAAAAATACGTAATTTTCAACGCCGAAACGGTAGATAAAGAGGACGCTTTTGATTTTATTTCAAAGATTAACGAAAAATATTCGTCTATAGAAGACGTAATCGACTTTTATATTGAAAGTTTAAACGGTCTTATTAATTTAATAGGCGAAACTGATAAAACAAGTGAATTTTTCTTAAATCCATACAACTGTATTTTTAAAGACGAAAAAGGCTACTATGCAGTAATTTATAAAGGCAAGTATACTGACGTTAAAAGACCTATGGCGTACCCTGAAAATCAACTTAAAAAAGTCCTTAAAGAAATTTTTGAAATTTATGCAGAAGATTATAAAAGTTCATTTTCAAACGAAAAAGAGCGCAACGGCTTTATGAATTCTTTAAAAGCATACGTTAATAAGTCGGACGTAACTAAAGCACTTGAAACTCAAGATTATTTAGAAGTTCAATTATTTGGAATTTTAAACGAACACGGCGTTTCAAAAGACGATTTTATTAAATACCTTGACCAAAAAGGTTTAAGAATTATAAAGGTAGGCAACGCTTACTATCATAAAAAACCTTACGAAGAATTTGGCGAATATAAAAAGATAGAATTTAGATATTAATTTGTAAATATAGTCTAAAAGATACAAAGAAACTAATTTTTTAAAAGAATAAAATATACGCTTTAAGCATCTGTTTTTAAAGCGTATTTTTTTATTAAAAAATTATTAAAAACGATTGACTTATAAAATTTATAGGAATATAATAAACAAGTTGTGTAACAAAAGATAAAAGAAGGTATTTTTATGAAAAAATTATCTAACAAATGGACAAGGGCTGCAATTCCAGCGTTGTTACTTCATTGTAGTATAGGTACGGTTTACTGTTGGTCAACTTTTAAGGCTAAAATTGCCTATTATATCGGTAGTACTGTACCAAGTGTAGAATGGGCGTTTTCTTTAGCAATTTTCTTTTTAGGTATGAGCGCCGCTTTTATGGGCAATATAGTTGAAAAGAATATTCACAAGTCGTCGTTAGTTGCTACTATTTGCTTTGCGCTTGGTTTAGCAGGTACTGCATTATTTATTTACCTTAAAAGTTTAGTAGGTATTTTACTTTGCTACGGTGTTATAATGGGTATCGGTTTAGGTCTTGGTTATTTATCACCCGTTAAAACTTTAATGCTTTGGTTTAAAGACAATAAAGGTTTAGCAACGGGTTTAGCAGTAGCAGGATTTGGCGCTGCAAAAGCAATAGCAACTCCTATTATGGAAGGTATGATAAATAGCGATATGCCACTTTATACAATGTTCTTAATTTTAGCAGGCGTATATTTTATAATGATGTTTTTAGGACATTTGCTTTTGAAAAAGCCAGAAGGTTGGCACGAAATACAAGAAGAAAAAAGCGCACATCCTATTAAAGACTTCTTTTCTAAATTTAAAGTATTTAAAAATAAAACCTTTATAGGTATTTGGCTCGTTTTCTATATTAACATAACTTGTGGTTTAGCGATTATTTCAAATGAAAAATCACTTGTAAAATTAATAGGTTTAGAATATGCTATAATCGGTATAATTTGCGCAGTATTTAACGCTGGTGGTAGACTTGGTTATTCAGCGCTTGCCGACGGTATGAAAGATAGAAACACTATGTATAAAATTATTTTAGCAAGTGAAATAGTCGTATCGGCATTAGCCTTAGCGTACGGTTTAATTTGGGGCTTTAATACTTCAATTATTTCTGTTATAATCGTACTTTCGTTATTATTCTTAGTAAACGCAGGTTACGGTGGGGGATTTAGTAACTTACCAACTTTACTTTCTGACCATTTTGGTATGAAAACTATTTCAACTATTCACGGCGTAGCGTTATCTGCTTGGGCGTTTGCAGGTTTAACGGGTAACCAAATTGCAAGTTTATTACACAATTTAACAGGCAACTTTACAAGCGTTTTAATATTTACTTTAGCCCTTTACGTAGTAGGTTTAATAATTAACGTTTTATTAATTAAAGGACACGGTAAAGAAGAAATTGAATAAAAATAAAAAGTCGAAATTTTGTTAAAAATTTCGGCTTTTTTAATTCTTTTACAAAAAAGGTTGAATTTTTAATTTAAAAGATATAATATATAAATATGAAAAGTAAAAGAAACGGTATTTTAAAAATAATAATACTAATATTTTTTATATCTTGCTTATTTTTAAACGGATGTATTAATATTTATACGGAAAATCCTTTAAACGAAGTATTAGACAGCCTTGCTTACAAATATATATCTGCTAACGTAAAAATCGTAGCCAATAAAGGAAATTACGGCTACGACGGTAGTGGCGTTATTTTTAAAAAAGAACAGTATTTTAACAATTATTACAACTATTATTGCTTAACTAACAATCACGTGGTAATAGGTGGCGAATACGGTACGGAATATCAAATCGTAGACCATAAAGCAGGCGTGCATATAGCACAGGTAGTTTGTTGTAGCGACGAATACGATTTAGCAGTAATTATGTTTAGAAGTGACGAGCATTTTGAAGTTTTATCTTTTAGTGAAGAAAGTGTAAAAGTTGGTGATAAAGTAATTTCTTTAGGTAATCCACTTGGTAGTTTAAACTCGGTAACGATAGGTAAAATTACTTCGCTTGATGACGTTGTTAACGTAGGTGAAAGTGACGGCGTTGATTATTCTAACGTAACTTTTTCTATAATCACTCACGATGCAAAAATAAATAGTGGCTCGTCGGGGGGAGCGTTAATTACTTACGATTTGAAAATTGTAGGAATAAACTTTGCTACGGGTAACGATAAAGACACGCACGAATTTGTCAACGGCTATGCCGTTCCACACGAAAAAGTAAAAGAATTTTTAACTTTGAATAATTTAACTTATTAAAAAATCGTCCTTTAAAAGGGCGATTTTTTATGTTATATGATACTATTTTTGCAATTTATTTTTACCCACTCTAAAACGTAGTCGATTAAACTATTAACGATAGGGTTTTCTAAATTTTCATAAGGAACGGCAAGCGCAATAGTCCTATAAGCAGGTGGATGTAAAGGTAAAACTTTTATGCCAGTTTCATTACCCGAAAGTAAAAGTTCGGGTTCGATACAAATACCTAAATTGTTTTTTACCATTGAAATCATAGCGTAGTCGTCAGTCGTTCTGTACTTAATATTAGGGGTTACGTAACAACTTTCAAAAACTGCGCGCGAATCGTTATCCGTTTTATCACCAAGACTAATTACGCTTTCTGTTTCAAAGTGTTTTACGTCTATTGCGTCTAACTTTGCAAGTGGGTGGTCGATAGGCAAAATTGCTAACATTTCGTCTTTTACAAGTGGAAAACATTTAAAATTATCGTTAGTAGATAAATTTATAAAGCCAACGTCTGCAGCGCCGTCGTTTAGTGCGTTTTTAATTTCACTATAACCACCGTTAGTTAAAGTAATTTCAACGCTTGGAAATTTTCGTTTAAATCCGTTAATAATGCTTGGTAACCAATTTACTGCAACCGAAGTAAAGGTTGCTATATTTATTTTATTAGAATAATTCCCCTTAATTTTTTGTGTAAATTCATATAATTTTTTATCTTGATTTACTATATTTTTCATTAAAGGGAAAATTTTTTTACCTTCGATAGTTAATTTAATTCCACCTTTATTTCTCGTCATAAGTGAAAAACCAAGTTCACTTTCTAAATCGTTAATTAAGTGGGTTATTCCCGATTGCGTTATTTTAAGTTTTTCACTTGCTTTTGAAATCGAGCCTTCTTCAACCGAAGTTATAAAAGCGTTATATTGCTTTAAAGTCATATTAATCACCTATTTATTACTAAAAGTAATATTATTTTACAATAAAATTAGCATAATAGCAAGTAAATTTACATAATTTACAAATTATTTCAAAGACTTATCGTAGGGGGGTATTATGTTAGATACGGGAATTATAAGAAGAATTGACGAATTAGGTAGAGTAGTAATACCTAAAGAAATACGAAAAAACTTATCGATTAAGTCGGGTGATTGTATAGAAATTTATACAAACGAAGACCAAGTCGTATTAAAAAAATATATGCCAAAGCAACATTTTACTAAAGAAACTTTCAACTTAATAAAAAGTTTAGCAGAAATTACTAATAAGGTCGTGGTGTTTGGTGATTTAGAACAAATTATATACAGTTTTGGATTTAATAAAGATATAACTAATAAAGCTATTTCAAACAAAATGAAAGAAGTTGTTTTGCAAGATAAAAACGCCGTTTTAAATATGGGCGAAGTAATTGATATTGAAGAAAATTCTTTAAAAAAATACTCATATCAAGCAATTATGACGCTAAAAGATACGAGTGAAGAAATTTTTGGTTTTATTTCGCTTTTATCAAACGAAGAAATTATAAGCCAAGATTTAAATATGCTTAATCTAACCGTAAAAACGATAGAAAAAAACTTATGATAAGTTTTTTATGCTATTTTAATCGCTACATAATGAAGGAAAATAAGATTATAAAAGGTGCGTTAATAATATCGTTAGGTGGATTTTTAACAAAATTAATAGGAGCGTTTTATCGTATACCTTTAACCCGTATTTTAGGTGCAAAAGGAATAGGATTATATCAAATGGCGTTTCCACTTTATTGCTTGCTTTTGACATTTTCTTCGCAAGGCGTGCCAAACGGAATAGCAAAATTAATAGCAAGTGGCGAAGACGCGCAAAAGACGTTAAAATCGGCGCTCAAATTATTTGTTCCATTTGGATTTTTATTAACGTTAATAATGGCAATTTTTTCAAGCAAAATAGCAACTCTACAAGGCAACGTAATGGCTAAGGGATGCTATTTATTTTTATCTCCGTCAATATTTTTAGTAAGCGTAATTAGTTGTTTTAGGGGGTATTTTCAAGGGCTTTCTAATATGCTACCGACTTCAATTTCGCAAATATTAGAACAAGTTGTAAAATGCGTTTTTGGGCTTATTTTATGTTATATTTTTAGAAAAAATTTAATATTAGCAACTAATATGGCAGTATTAGCAGTAACCTTTTCGGAAATTATTGCAACGTTATATTTTATTATATTATATAATAAAAAATCTAAATTTAACTTATTTAAAAGTGCGAAAACAAACGTAAAAAAAGTACGTGTCGTAGTTGTTCCTATAATGCTTGCAACTATAACTTTACCACTTTGTAGAACGGTTGAAAGTTTTATGATAGTAAATATTTTAAAAGGCTATTTACAAAACGCCACTTCACTTTACGGAATATACTCAGGTGGGGTGGAGTCGGTAGTAGGTGTTCCAGTTGCAATATGTTACGGACTTTGCGTTTCTTCAATACCTGAAATTGCAAAAAGAATTAACGTAATAAAAAAGGTAAAATTAACGGTGTTTTTAACTCTTGCATCTGGGCTATTATTTGCCGTTACTTTATATTTTTTTTCGCCGATTATAGTTAAAGTATTATACTCGTCGTTACTTGATAACGAAAAAATAATTATGATTAAAATGTTAAAAATAGCGTCGCTATCGGTATTTTTTTTATCGCTTATGCAAACTTCTTCGGCAGTATTAATTGCTCTTTCTAAAACAAAAATAACACTAATAAACGGAATACTAAGCGCAGTATTAAAATTGATTTTATCGTATTTTTTATTAAAAATACCAAGTATTAACGTTTTTGCGTGTATTTTTACAGATATCTTTTCGTATTTTGTTGCTTGTTTTTTAAATTTGGTATATATTGTAATTGTATTAAAAAAATCAAAAGGCAAAAGTTATGAACAAAATAATTTTAGTAGGGTTAGGAACAGATAAATTCGACTTAACCTTAAAAGCGCAAAATTTAATAAAAAGCAATTTAGTTAAAATTGTTAGAACGTCTTTAACCTTAAGTGCAAACGCGCTTAAAGAATATAACGTAGACTTTATTTCGCTTGACGGCGTTTATGAAAAAAGTAGAAATTTTGATACTTTAAATAAAAATTTAGCAAAACAAGTTATTTCGTACGCTAAAGATAGCGACGTAGTGTATTTCGTTGATGGTAGCGTAAATACCGATAATTCTTGTAAAGAAATAATAAAAAAATACAAAAACATTGAAATTTACACGGGTGTTTCGTATGCCGATAAAACGTTTGAAAGGTTAAAAATTTGTGAAGAAAGTTTTTCACAATTTTCAGCCTACGACATTATAAATTATGATACGATTAGTCCTAAAAGCGTAATATATGCAATAACTTCAAAGCAAATTGCAAGTAACGTAAAACTTCGCCTTATGGAAGTTTTCGGCGAAGAAATTAAAATCTATTTTACCGATAATAAAACGGTTAAACAAATTTATTTATACGAATTAGATAGGCAAGATAGTTACGATTATTCTACGACTATTTATATTCCGTCTTTAAATTATCTTCAAAAAACTGGTTACGAATTTTACGACCTTGTTAAAATAGTAACTGCCCTTCGTGGGGAAAACGGTTGTCCTTGGGATAAAATTCAAACTTACGAAAGTTTGCAAAAAAATTTAATTGAAGAGTGTTACGAACTGATTGACGCTATAAATTCTAAAGACGTTTTAAATATAATTGAAGAATTAGGCGACGTTTTACTTCAATGCGTATTTTACGCCGTTTTAGGTAAAGAAGACGATAAATTTACAATAAACGACGCAATAAATTCAATTTGCTCAAAATTAATTACTCGTCACACCCACGTGTTTGGACAAGATAGCGCAATTTCGTCAAGCGACGCGCTTTTAGTTTGGAATAAAAACAAAGCAATCGAAAAAGGATACAAAAACGGCACGGAATATCTTTTAAGCGTGCCTAAGACTTTACCTGCTTTAATGAAATCGCAAAAAGTTGCAGACAGGGCGTCAAAATATAACTTTGATTTTGAAAACGTATCGCAAGCCTTTGATAAGGTTTATGAAGAAATTAAAGAAGTGGAAACTGAAATTAATAAGGGTGACGATAAAAATTTATTTAAAGAGTGTGGCGACCTTTTATTTTCAGTAGTCAACGTTTGTAGAATGCTAAAAATTGATAGCGAAAGTGCTTTAATTTGTTCGCTTGATAAATTTTTAAGTAGATTTGAAAGACTTGAAAAAGCAATTTTAACTGACGGCAAAGATATTAAAAAAATGTCTGCAAAAGAAATTGACGAATACTATAATAAAATCAAGTAGGTGTAAAGTGCAATTAAAACAAATAAAAATAGGTAATATTACCACTAAAAACAACGTTTTTATAGCACCACTTGCAGGGTTTACCGATAGTGCTTTTAGAAGTATTTGCTATTCGCTTGGCGCAGGGTTATGCTTTAGTGAAATGGTTAGTATGAAAGGTTTAAAATACTCGCCACAAAACACGCTTGAACTTTTACGTACCGAAGAAAACGAATATATAAAAGCAGTTCAAATTTTTGGAAACGACCCGGAAATTATGACGGAAATGGCAAACAGTCAATATTTAGAAAAGTTTGATATCATAGATATCAATTTTGGTTGTCCCGTATCGAAAATCTTTTCTAACGGTGAAGGTAGTTTTTTGCTTTCAAATATTCCTTTAGCATCAAAAATTATATCTAATATTGCAAAAAGTGGAAAAACAGTTACTTGCAAATTTAGAATAGGTATTGAAGAAGACAACTACGTAACTAAAGAATTTGCAAAAATGTGTGAAGACAGTGGCGCTAAGTTAATATCAATTCACGGTAGAGTAAAAACGGCAATTTATAGTGGCAAATGCAATTATAAACAAATTGAAATTGCAAAAAATAGCGTAAAAATTCCCGTAATTGCAAACGGTGGTATTTTTACTAAACAAGACGCTATAAATATGATAAACAATACGGGTGCTGACGGCGTTATGCTTGCAAGGGGTGTTTTAGAAAACCCTTTATTAATTTGTGATATTTTAGGCGAAAAACCTAAGTATTCTTTAAAAGATATAATCATAAAACAAATAGATATGACTAAAGAACGTTACGGTGATGCTCGCTCGGCAGTAATGTTGCGTAAGCAAATGGCGTATTATTTAAAGGGCGTTGAAGGCAGTAGAAAATTAAAGCAAGAAATTTTTACCGTAAACAGCGCTGAAAAAATGAAAGAATTGTTTTTGTCGACCAACTTGTTTTAACATTTTATTTATAAATTGCTTAAAATATTAGGGTATGACAAAAATGAAAGTATATTGTAATATTTTAGACGGTGTTTTAAACTTAGAAGATAATGCGTATCTAAACGCAGATTTAGCAATTTTTGGTTTTAATTTTATCGGAAAAATCAATTATAAAAACGAACTTTCAGGCGTGGAAGATAAACTATTTAAAATTACTAAATTAACTAAAAACTGTAAAAAAGTTTTAATAGGTGGAGCGTTTACCGATAATTACGGCGTTATTAGAAAATCGTCGTTAATTGCAGAAAACGGCAAAATTTTAGGTATTGCCGATATGCATTTAAAAAGGCAAGATTTGTCTATGTCGATAGGTTTTGGATATAAAATATATCCAACAAAGATGGGTAAAATAGGTTTACTTGTCGACCAAGATATTTTCGACTTTGACGCTATAAAGTGTATGGCTATGTGTGATACCGACGTAATAGTCGTCGTAACCGATAAACAAGATAAACAAAATTTAGACTTTTTAGTTAGGTCGTATTCATTATTGTTTGGAATTAATTTAATTTTGTTAACGCCAAATTCAATAATAGCAACTAATCAAAAAGGCGAACTTTTAACGGGTGAAAATCAAACGAAAGTCGACTTAACTTTGTCGACTAATAAAACATATTCGCTCGTAACGACAAAACGAAGGGGATTAATTAAACAATGAAATTAAATATCGTATTAGTAGAGCCTGAAATTCCACAAAACACGGGCAATATATCAAGGACGTGCGCATGCACTAATTGTTCGTTACATATCGTAAGACCAACCGGCTTTGAAATTACCGACAAAAACTTAAAAAGGGCAGGGCTTGATTACTGGCAATATTTAGACGTAAATTATTACGATAGCATTGAAGAAGTAATAAAAAAGTTTTACGACGGAACAAACTTTTATTTTATGTCGACCAAAGGCAAAAAAGTTTATAGCGACGCTAAATTCAAAGACGGCGATTTTTTAGTTTTTGGCAAAGAATCACACGGCTTACCAGAACCTTTACTTGAAAAATATTACGATAAAAC
>JAZRCS010000026.1:0-9549 GCA_045659885.1 Christensenellaceae bacterium | reverse complement strand
TTAAGTTATTATTTTGCGCCCGTAATCGTAACTGTGGCGTGTCCTATATTATTTAAAGAGAAGTTAACCTTAAAGCAAATTATTTGCTTTATAGCGTCTACAATAGGTCTTATTTTAATAACTAATATATCTGTGTCGGGTGGCAATAATAATATGGTCGGTATATTATACGGTTTAGGCGCAGCGCTTTTTTACGCTACCGTTATAATTTTAAACAAATTTATAAAAAACGTTGACGGTATACGTAGAACGTTTTTGCAATTTTGTTCGTCGCTTTTTGTACTTGTACCGTACGTTTTATTAACAAGTGGAATTAATATAATAAATATAGACGGCACAAGTTTTATATTTTTATTAATTGTAGGCCTTGTTCATACGGGAATAACTTATTGTATGTACTTTTCGTCGCTTAAAGAATTGCCAGGTCAAAAGTCGGCAATTTTAAGTTACGTAGACCCTTTAGTTGCAGTTTTAATTTCGGTAACTATAATGCAAGAAAGTATGACAATTTTACAAATAGTAGGTGGAGTTTTAATTTTAGGCTTTACAATTTTTAATGAAATTAATTATAAAAAAGGGCATTTAAAAAAACAAATTAAGGGGATTAATTATGTCAATAATGAAAAGTAAAGACGGCAACAACTTAGTAGTTGATTGCAGTTGTGGTTGTGATGAAGGTTTAAGAATTAGGGTTGACAAATTTGACCACGATACTTTTATGATTGTTTCATATGTAAGTGGGAAATTTTACGATGGACAAAAGGTAGGCTTTTTTAAGCGTTTAGGAACAAAATTGAAAAAAATTTGGCGTATTATAACTAATAAAGAATACGTTTATTCGGAAATTTGTATATCTAAAAAAGATTTTAGTGAGTTTAAAGATTATTTAAATAGTATTGAATAAAAAAGAACTTTAAAAGTTCTTTTTTTATGTTAATTTGCAGTATGCTTTTTGTTGACTTACAATTATTTAAAGAGTATAATTTTTATAGATTAAAAGGCTTATTATGAATTTGTTTAAAGAATATAAATACGGACGTCAATATAAAAAACTGCTTATTTCTTGTTATTTATTTTATACGTTTACAATGACTATAAAATTAATATATTCGTCGCAAATAGCAGAAGTAATCAATTATTTTAAAACTACAAAATCAATGGCGTCGCTTGGATTAACCGTATATTATTTCGTATATGCAGTAGCGCAAATTATTTTAGGTTTAACAATATCTAAAATAAACGTTAAAAGATTTTTAGTTGTAACGTCAATTTTATCAGCAATATCTTTTTCCTTAATAGCCGTTACTAATAGTCTTTGGCAAGTTCTAATCATTTTAGGTTTAAACGGTGTATTTCAATGTGCAAATTGGGGTGGAATTAACTATTTATTAAGTAAAAATTTACCAAACGACACCTTGCCTTATTGTAGCAAATTTATGGTTACGGGCGCTGTAGTGGGTACGGCGTTATCTTATTTAATTTCTTCTTTGTGCGTTGAGTTTTTCTCTTGGAAAACGTCTTTTATAATAATGGGCGTAATTTATTTTATATCGATTATCTATTTAGCCTTATGTGAAAGCAAGGTTGAAAAGGTTGTTCAATTAAAGGACGAATACGAGTATACTAAAAGCAATAACGACTTATCAAGCGACTACGTAATTCCAAAAGGACAAAAAGTTAATATTACCTTTATAATGATATTTATGGCGTTAATTTCATTTTTATCATACTCTATATACTACGGTTTAGGTACGTGGATTCCTTCGTATTTAATAGAAGTTCACGCTTTTCCTATATCATTATCAATATTAATAACGTTAATTATGCCACTTGCAGGTGTGCCGTCAAGACTTTTTATGTTTAAGTCTTTTGACAAAAGTGGAAAAATATTTCAAAAAAATGGCGTAGTTGCTATTATTTTGACAATGCTTTTAATAATAATGGTATTTACTTACGGCCTAAATTTACTTTACGCAATAATTGCAAGTTTAATTTTAAGAATATTGACAGAGGCTTATTTAACTACGTCTTCATCGTATACTTTTTTAAAGTTCAAAAACTATATAAATGCAGGCACTTTTGCGCTTATAGTTAACTCTTCGGCAGCAGTTGGTGCAGGGTTTATTTCAATTGTTTCTGGTAGATTGATGGACTTATTCGGTTGGGCAAACTATTACTTATTTTTAGCAATATTGTGCGCAATATCTTGCGTATTTGTTGCAATAGGTAGTATAATTATAAATAAAAAAAGTAGTATATCTAAATGGATATAATAAAGGGGAATATTATGAAATTTGCTGATTATAAATTTTTAAACGACGAAGTAATAGCGTCGCAAGTAACATTAGGTGAAAATAGTACCTTGGTTTGGAGACAAAATAGGTGGAATACGGGTAAATACCAAGTATTTATCAATAAAAACGGTTGTGGACATTGTTGTACTGCTATGGCGTTAAATCTTAACGGTATAAAAATAACCCCTCACGAAGAATTTGCACTTTGTCGTAAATTATGGGGCGAACCTAATAGGGAAAAGGAATTCCCACAAGACAATTTGCAGTCGGTTGCAGGTATTACTAAAATATTAAACTATCACGGCGTTAAGGCTGAATATTTTGGTGTTAAGGACTTAAAACTTGTTAAAGAACATTTTGAAACTTCTTTAAAAGAAGGCAAGCAAATTATTTTTTGGTCGCACCCGACTGAAGAATTTAAAGAAAATCCTTTTTCAAAAAACGAGCATTACGTAATGGCTGTCGGTTATACTAAAGAGGGTAAAATTTTAGTTGCTAACAGTTCGGAAAGTTGGACGGAAGAAGGTGTGCAATTAGTTGATATAGAAACGATTATGAAAGCCTTATTTTTAGGTGCAGAGCCTATTGATATGACTTGGGGCGAAAGAGACCATTATATAAACTGTTCAGGCTACGTAGTAGTCGGTTAAAAAGTGCATAAAAAAACCTATCCTTGTGGATAGGTTAATTTTTTTCTTACATTAAGTAAGTGTAATATTTTTGTAATCTTTTACCAACTTTTTCACTAAAATTAATCAAAGTTAAGTTTTTGCCGATAGCGTTAATTGAATTATCTAACTTTGCTAATTTTTCAATAGCAGTGCAGTCGATGTTTATAGCGTCTTTTAAATCTAAAACGATATCATTACTGTCTTTTATTTGATTATTAATTTCCTTAATGATTTTATTTATATTTAAAAAGAAAATAGGACCTTTAACTTTAATTGTAACTTTATTAGTTTTTGTTAAAGCAACTTCTTCTAAAGTATCGTTAGTAACTTCAGTTTGGCTTTCTTCTTTAACAATTTCATAAGAAAATTTAGTTATTAAGTTTTTAAAGTTTAAAATAAGGGTAAGAATAAGTCCACCTAAAACGCCGTATTTTAAGTTTAAAAATAACGTTAAAAGCATAGTAACGATTAAAACAAAGCCGTCCCTTATTCCAAACCTTGCTAATTTTGAAAAAAGTTTAGTGTTGCAAATTGCAATAGATACGTGAATTAAAACTGCAGACAACGTGCAAAGTGGAACTAATTTTACTATATCTATAAGCAAAAAGTACATTAAGAGCATAAAAATTGAGTGAAATACACAAGCCAAGCACGATTTAGCGTTATTGTTTATATTAGCCGTAGTTCTTGCAACAGCGCCCGTAGCAGGTATGCCACCAAGTAAAACTGTAAAAATACTTGCAACGCCTTGACCTTTTAATTCTTGGTTATAATCACTTTTTACTTTACTAAGTCCGTCGGTAACTGATACTGAAAGTAAACTTACTATAGCACCTAAAACGGCAATTTCTATTGCAGGAACTATTAAAGCGCCAAAATTAACGCTTGTAATTTTACTAAAGTCTAAAATATTAAACGACGCTTGAAGGTTAGTGTATTTTGAGCCTATCGTTTCAATGCCGTATTTTTCACCACCTATTAAAAGATTAATAATAGTAAATAAAACTACGCTAATAAATACGCTTGGTATTTTTTTATTTATTTTTGAAATTACTATAATTGTAATTAAAGTTCCAAGACCTAATAAAAACGGAGCAATATTAAAGGTTTTAATTGCAAAAATATAATTGACAACTTTTCCTAAAAAGTTTGTATTTTTAAAAGTTTGTCCTAAAAACTCAATGCTATTAGGTATAATAAAACCACAAAAATCTTTAAATTGACTTGTTAAAAGACCAACGCCTATAGCAGTAGTAAAACCTATAACGATAGGGTATGGAATATATTTAACTAAATTGCCACATTTTAAAAATCCAAGTAAAATAAGCAATAAGCCGGCAAGAAGGGTAGCAAATTGTAAACCGACAATACCTACGTTAGGATTATCAACGTAACCGTAAATTATTGCAACAAACGCTGCCGTAGGTCCTGTTATTTGGAATTTAGAGCCACCAAAAAGTGCAGCAAAGAAACCAGCGACGATAGATGCTATAATACCCATTTGTATGCCGTTAGCACCACTATTTTCGGGGATTGATTGACTACCTAACGCTATAGAAAGAGGAAGGGCAATAATAGCAACTAACAAGCCACTTAAAACGTCGTTAAAAAGGTATTTTGCCTTGTAGTCTTTAAAATGTGAAAGTAATTTCATTATTTTCTCCTTAGTATGATTATGAATTATAGCATTTTTTAGTTAAAAAATCAAAGTTTTTAACCCCTTTTTAATGGAATATTAAAAAAATACGCTACTTACGTAAAGCAAGTAGCGTAAAAAATTCTTTAAATAAAATTATAACGGTTAATTTTTTAACTTTTTTATTAAATCAATTATAGTTTGTTTATTGTCACCTGATAAATTGTCAATCATATCAAATAACGATTTATCTTCTTCTTTTAATATAGGACAAAAAAATTCAGTAGTAGTTATTTGTAAAATATCTAATATTTCTAATAGCATATCAATAGTTAATTGAATTTCGCCACTCTCAATTCTATAAAAATAAGTTTTAGAGTGCCCAAGTTCAAGACCTAATTTATAAGCAGAAATATTCTTTTTATTTCTAAAATAACCTATTCTTTCTATAATTTCTTTTTTAGATAAGTTTAAATTTTCCATATATACCTTACGTATATATTTTACCAAAATATAAATTTAAAATATTCACGTATTACGTATATCGTTTGTTTATTTTAACGAAATATGTTATAATTATTAACGGAATATGTAGTATTTATAAAATATATTACGGAAAAGGTATAATATGAAAACTTTGATATGTTCATTTTTTGGTCATAGAAAAATAAATATAAATAACAATTTAAATCAAAAAATATATCAGTGTATTGAAAATTTAATTGTAAATTACAACGTAAAAACGTTTTTGTTTGGCAGTAAAGTGATTTTAACGATTATTGTCATTTTGCAGTAAGTGGTTTAAAACAAAAGTATTCTAATATAAAAAGAGTTTGCTATACTTGTAAAAGTGAAGGCTGTGCTTTAGAAAGTCAAAGGCAAGAGTATGAAACTTTTTATTTGCGTTACGTAAATAAAGAAGTATATATACTTACTTTTGAAGAAGAGCATGAGCATAAAACTAAATATACTGCTAATAAGGCAAGTTATGTTGAGCGAAATCAAGCAATGATAGATGGCAGTGATATTTGTGTATTTTATTATAACAAAAACTACGTTCCGTCATCTAAAACAAAAAGTGGCACTAAAATTGCATTTGAGTACGCTATTAAAAAGAAAAAATGTATTATTAATCTTTTTGATTAAATACGCTACTTACGTAAAGCAAGTAGCGTATTTTTTTAAATTATTTCAACTATCGTGTTTGCAGATTTAACAATTTTGTTTTCGGGAATAACTCCACGAACGCTTGTTAAAGGATAAATTCTTGAATTTTTACCTATAATCGTACCGGGATTAAGTACCGAGCCACAGCCAACATCGGCGTGGTCGCCTAAAATACCACCTATTTTTCTTAAATTAGTGTCAATATCGGTATCCGAATGAATTACGATATTTTTCTTATCTGATTTTAGGTTTGAACATATTGAGCCAGCGCCCATATGCGCGTAATTACCTAAAATTGAATCGCCAACGTAGTTATAGTGTGGTATTTGCGCGTTATTAAGCAAAATGCAATTTTTTAATTCACTTGAATTACCTATAACGCAGTTTTCGCCTATAATAACGTTGCCCCTAATATATGCGCCCGGTCTAACTTCGGTATTAGCGCCGATAATTGCAGGAGCAATAATTGTAGCTTTGTCGCTAATTACAACGTTTTCACCAACTAAAACGCCTTCTTGTAAAAACTTAAAGCCGTTAGGAATATTTTCAAATAAAAACTTAATATGGTTTTTAATTTGGGGTAATATTTCCCAAGGGTAGGTGGTATTGTCAAATAAGTCTTTTAAATAAGGAATAGTTACGTCAAACAAATCTTTGGTTTTAATTTTATTCAACTACGTGTCCCCCTAAAATTACAGCGTTAGCAATTTCGTTAGCGTATGATTCGCAAAGGTTAATATCTTCGCACTCAATCATAATTCTAATAACGGGTTCAGTTCCACTTTCCCTTAATAAAACTCTACCTTTATTATTAATTTTATTTTCAACGTTTTGTTTTGCTTCAAGAACTTTTTTATCATTTAAAGCAAGTTTTTTATCTTTAACCCTTACGTTTTTTAAATATTGTGGGTAAAGGGTTAAAGGTTTTGATAATTCGCTTAACGTACTCTTACTGTCAAGAATTTCTTCAGTTAGCATTATGGCAGTAAGTATTCCGTCGCCCGTCGTAGCGTATTTTTTAATTATAATATGGCCAGATTGTTCGCCACCAAGCGCATAATCGTTATTTTGCATACACTCGTAAACAAATCTATCGCCAACTTGAGTTTGAACGCATTTTATACCAAGTTTAGAAAGACTGTTTATAAAACCACTATTAGACATAATAGTAGCAACTACCGTGTTATTGTTAAGCATTTCGCGTTGTTTTAAACGCTTTGCTAAAATATAAAGCATAGCATCGCCGTCAATTACGTTACCTTTTTCGTCAACTGCAATACATCTATCGGCGTCACCATCGAAAGCGTAACCTAAGTCTAAATGTTTTTCTTTAACAAGATTGCAAAGGTTAGCAATCTTAGTAGAGCCACAATTTGCATTAATATTAAGACCGTTAGGGTCTGCACCTATAAGTTCAACTTGTGCACCCAACGCGCTAAATACTGATTTTGCAATCATCCAAGACGCACCGTTGCCACAGTCGATACCTATTCTTAACTTTTTGTAAGAGTGTGAGGCTAAAGATATTAAATACGCCATATATCTGTTTCTTCCCGACGAATAGTCGATAATACAACCTATATTATCCCTTTCAGCAAATGGAATATCGTTAGAAAGTATATTTAATTTTGCAAGGTCACCGTCAAGGTAAGCCTCAATTAACGACGTTAAATTATCGTCAAGTTTTTCACCGTAACTGTTTACAATTTTAATACCGTTATCGTGGTAAGGGTTATGCGATGCAGTAATCATAATACCACAGTCAAAACCGTCTTGCCTTGTTACGTATGAAACGCTTGGGGTAGTGGTTACGTGCAACATATAAGCGTCAGCGCCCGACGCCGTTAAACCAGATGCAATAGAATATTCAAGCATATAACTTGAACGTCTTGTGTCTTTACCTATTACTATCTTCGGTCTATAATTAGCCGATTTAGATTTTGAAAAATACCAGCCTAAAAATCTACCTATTTTATAGGCGTGTATAGAAGTTAACGTTTTGTTAGTTTCACCCCTAAAACCGTCTGTGCCAAAATATTTGTTTGGCTTTTTTGACTCGTTATCAATTATTTCGTTATTATCAAGTAAAAGTTCGTCAGTAGAAATATTAAACAATTTACATAATTGAATAATTTTATCAATTTGTGGTAACGCTTGATTTATTTCCCACCTTGATACTGCTTGTCTAGATACGTTAAGTGCTTCGGCGAGTTGTTCTTGCGTATAATTTCTTTTAATTCTTAATTTTGCAATTTTTTCACCTATAGTCATAATTTATCTCCTTTTTACTGTTTATTATTATATAATAATATTTTAAATAATACAACTGTTTTTTTATAATATTTTGTAAATTATTAGTTGCTTTTAATAAAAAACCGACAAAAAAAGCAGTTTTTTAATTAATTTTAAGCAATTTTAGGTAAACCAAAGGTTGCTATTAAATAAAAAATCAAATCTTTTTTAATTAACTTTAAAATAGTAAGTTACTTGCTTTTTAATAGTTATTATGGTAAAATCATATTATTAATTTTTAAGGAGCAATTATGGATTATAAAAAATTACAAAACGGTAGCGATATTCGTGGCGTTGCTTTAGATGGAATTGAAGGTCAACACGTTAATTTAACCGAAAGCGTATGTCGTGATATAGGTAGGGGATTTGCCCTTTGGCTTATTAATAAAAAACAAAGTCAAAATTTAAAGGTTGCAGTTGGTAGAGATTCTCGTTTATCGGGCGAAAACTTAAGTAAATGGATAACTTCTGCTATGGTAGAAAGTGGTTTACAAGTAACTGATTTTGGCTTAGCAAGTACGCCTGCAATGTTTATGGCTACGGTAACTAAAGGTTACGAATTTGACGGTACTATTATGATAACGGCAAGTCATTTACCTTTTAATAGAAACGGCTTTAAATTTTTCACAAATTTAGGTGGATTAGAAAAAGAAGATATTAAGCAAATTTTAGCGTACGCTGAAAGTGAAACCGTAACTAACTTGCCAAAAGGCAGTCTTATTAAAGGCGAGTTTATGGACGCTTATTCTAATATATTAGTTAACAAAATTAAAGACGCAACGGGCGAAAACGAGCCTTTAAAAGGTTTTAAAATCGTAGTAGACGCAGGCAACGGCGCTGGTGGATTTTTCGTTGACAAGGTATTAAAAACACTTGGCGCAAATACTGACGGCAGTTGCTTTTTAGAGCCTGACGGAAGTTTTCCTAACCATATTCCAAACCCAGAAGATAAAGTTGCTATGCAAAGTATCACTAATGCTGTTATTAAAAACAACGCTGACTTTGGTATAATTTTTGATACCGACGTTGATAGGGCAGGCGCAGTTTTAAGTGACGGTAGTGAACTTAATAGAAATAGAATTATAGCAATGCTTTCGGCAATTTTACTTCGTGAATATCCTAATACGACAATAGTTACCGACTCGATTACGTCAACGGGCTTAAAAAAGTTTATTGAAGAAAAGGGTGGTATTCACCATAGATTTAAAAGGGGTTATAGAAACGTTATTAACGAATCTATCCGTCTTAACAATTTAGGGCAAGACAGTCAACTTGCTATTGAAACTTCAGGACACGGCGCATTAAAAGAAAATTACTTTTTAGACGACGGCGCATATTTAGTTACTAAACTTTTAATTGAACTTGCGCGTGGTAAAAAGCAAGGTTATACTTTACAATCGCTTATTGAAAGTCTTGAAGAACCAAAAGAAAGCGTTGAATTTAGAATGAATATTTTGCTTGAAAATTTTAAAGAGTACGGACAAAAAGT
>JAZRCS010000025.1:0-7297 GCA_045659885.1 Christensenellaceae bacterium | reverse complement strand
CTTGACGATAAAGAATATACTTTAAACAACTCTAATTTAGTTATTTGCGATGGTAAAAAGCCACAATGTATAGCAGGTATAATGGGTGGTAAATTTAGTTCGATTAACGACCAAACTAAAACGGTAGTGTTTGAGTGTGCTATGTTCAAGCGTGACAGTATTAGAAAAACTTCACGTACGCTTGGTAAACGCTCGGATTCTTCTTCAAGGTTTGAAAAGGGTACTGACCCATATATTGCTATGCTTGCAACTAAAAGAGCGTTATCGTTAATTTCTTCATTAAAAATCGGTAAAATTGCAAAAAATATAATCGACGTATTAAATATTAGTACTGAAACGGTTGCTTTTGAAACAAAAGTTTCTAAAATTAATAAGGTTTTAGGTATTGAGGTTCCAAGTGACGTTATCGTTGATATTTTATCAAGGCTTAACTTTAAACCTGTTTTATTAGGCGACGATATTAAATTAGAAATTCCACCTTATAGAAACGATATTGAAGATTACCCAGATATTGCTGAAGAAATTATTAGAATGTATGGTTACGATAATATCGTTGACACGTTATTAGACGACGCGTCGATTACCGTTGGTGGACTTAATAAAGAACAAAAAGATTTAGACAAGGCTAAAAATTACTTAACTCAATCGGGTTATAATGAAATCATTACTTATTCTTTCGTTCCTGAAAAAGATTTTGATACTTACGGGTTAAATTGTGAAGAAATTAAGTATATAAAACTCTTTAATCCACTTGGCGAAGACTTGTCTTGTATGAGAATTACTTTATTACCGTCAATGATTAGGGTTATTTTAAATAACGTAAACAAAAAGAATTTAAGTGGAAAATTGTTTGAGTTTGCTAAAACTTATAATCCAAAAGCGTTACCACTTACCGAACTTCCTAACGAAAAATTGTCGTTATGCTTAGGTGCTTACGGTGACGGCGTTGACTTCTTTACCTTAAAAGGCGATATTGAAGGTTTATTACAAACTTTAAAGGCAACTTTTAAGGTTGATTATAGAAAATGCCAAAAAGGCTATATGCACCCAACAAGAAGTGCAGAGATTGTTATCGGTAATAAAGAAATCGGCTATTTTGGTGAAGTAAATCCCGTTTTATTAGAAAAGTTAGGTATAAATATTAGAGTTTTAGCGTGTGAAATTAAATACGAAGAAATTGCTAATATGTTTAATAAAAAAATTCAATTTACACAAATAGCAAAATATCCGTCGGTTGAAAGGGATATCGCGTTACTTTGTGATAAGTCGGTTACAAACGGTGAAATTGTTAGAATTATTAAACGTGCAAGTGATAAAACGTTAATGGAAGTATCGTTGTTTGATATATACGAAGGTGACCAAATTCCACAAGGTAAAAAGAATATGGCGTACCATTTAGTATTTAATTCGCTTGAAAAATCTTTAACAATGGAAGAAGTTGACGTTCAAGTTACTAAAATACTTGAAAAACTTAAAAATAGTGGAATAGAATTAAGATAAGTAAAAGCGCCACTTGATTTTTGTGGCGCTTTATTATATACTAAAATTATGGTTGAATTATTATCGCCAGCAGGCAATAAGGACAATTTAATAACGGCAATAAAACACGGTGCAAACGCCGTTTATCTCGGTTTAAAGGACTTTTCAGCACGTAAACCGTGCGCTAATTTTGATTTTGACGAGTTAAAATGGTCTGTTGCCTATGCAAAAACTTTTAACGTAAAAGTTTACCTTACCGTAAATACTTTAATTAAAGACGGGGAGTTGGTGGACTTTATAAATAGCGTTATAAAAGCTTATAATTTAGGCGTTGACGCTTTTATTTTGCAAGATATGTTTTTAGGTAAGGTGATTAAACAGTATTTACCTAACGCTGAACTTCATTTGTCAACTCAAGCAGGCGTTTGTAACGTTTACGGTGCGACTGTTGCTAAAAAATACGGTTTTAGTAGGGTTATTTTAGCAAGGGAAACAAAGTTAGAAGATATTAAAGAAATTTGCAAAATAATTGATACCGAAGTTTTTGTTCAAGGTGCGCTTTGTTCGTCAATGTCGGGGCATTGTTATTTTTCGTCGGTAGTCGGTGGGAATAGTGGTAATAGGGGCAATTGTAAGCAACCTTGCCGTAAAAAATACACGATTACGGGCAACAATATTAAAAAAAGTGGTTATTCTATATCGTTAAGTGACTTATGTTTAAGTAATAAATTAGATTTACTTATTAATTTAGGTGTAAAATCTTTTAAAATTGAAGGTCGTTTACGTGGCAAGGAATACGTTGCTTTTGCTACCGGTTATTATAGGTCTATTTTAGATAAAAAAGAACGCCTTGATTTTAAAAAAGGGCTAATTACAACTTTTAATAGGGGCGATTATACCGAAGGACTTGCTTTTTTACAAAAACCAAACTTTATCTCAAGCGATATTCAAAGTAATAAAGGGCTAAAAGTTGGCGAAGTTGGTAAAATTATAAACGATACTTTGTATTTTAAAGATTATTATAACTATGAAGATGGCGACGCTTTTAAAATTATAAGAAATAATAAAGAAGTTGGTAACGCTACCGTTATTAATAAAAACGGTATGTTAAAAATAGTATTTAAAGGTAATGTTAAGGTTGGTGATGATATAAATATCACTAAAGACGTATCGTTGTCGAGTAAAATTAACGAACAAGATTTATTAAAAGAAATTACCGTTAACGCCACGATTAAAAGGTGCGAAAAAATTAAGTTAAGTTGTGAAGATATTGTTTTAGAAAGTCAAAACGTTGTTGAGAAGGCTTTAAAAACGCCAACGTCTTATGAAGAAATACTTGCTAATTTTAATAAGGTTGACGTTTATCCGTATAAAGTAAATTTAAATTTAAACTATGACGGTGAGTGTTTCGTACCTAAAAGCATTTTAAATAATTTAAGGGCAGAATTATATTATAAATTATTTTATAAAAATTGTAAAAATATAGATAAAATCGCAAAATGTGAAGATTTTTCTATTTACGATAAAAACTCAAACGTTTCTATAAAAAACAAAAAGTGCGCTATTATTAGCAAGCAGGTTTTGTTAGACGATAGTTATACCGACGTCGTTTATATGCCACTTGATTATAAAAATATAAATCTTCCTATTTATGAAAATAAACGAATTTGGCTTTATTTACCACCGTTTATTTCAAATAAAAGTTTAAAAATTATAGACGATATAACGTCTAAATTTTACGGTGTTTACGTTCAAGGCTATTACGGTTTAGAGTATGCTAAACAAAACAATTTAAAAATATTTGCAGGTACTGGACTTAATATTTTTAACACTTTATCTTTAAATATTTTAAAAAATGATAACGATATAACTTTTTACACCGTATCTAAAGAACTCTCTTCAAGCGAAATTTCATTATTTTCAAACGATGCTTTCGTTTTAAATAGGGGAGCAATCGAGTTAATGGATTTAATTTATTGTCCGTTTTCTAAAGACTGTAAAAACTGTAATAAAAGCAATTTATTTACTTTAACCGACGATAATATGCGTAATTTTCCACTTTTACGCTATGAAATTGAAGGTTGTTACTTTAAAGTTTATAATAATGCAGTATTGCTTGGTAAAAATTATAACAATCAATTACATAATTTCGTTACTTTAGACGAGCAATTTATAAGCGTTTTACAAAGTGACGATGTAAATAAAATAAAATTAGTTATAAAAAATTACACTCAAGGTTTATTAAATAAAGGAATTTTATGATTAGTAATAAAACCTATTTGGCGTTAGATTTTGATAAAATTTTAAAATTAGTCCAAAAATACGCCGTATTGGAAGACACTAAAAATTTAATATTAAACACACAACCGTTAACCGACTATGAAAGTTGTAAAAATTTGCTTGATTATACTGAAGAAGCGTATAAACTTTTTTACGTGCACGGAATTTCGCAAATCGAGTATTTTGATAAAATAACCGACGAATTAGATAGGGCAAAGCGTGGTGCAACCTTAACGTTTAGTGAACTACTTAAAGTTGCAAGGTTACTTCGTTCGCTTAGAATTGCATCAACTTCAATAGAAGAAATTAACGACGACGATATAGTTTATTTAAAAAGTTTGTCGTTAGAAATTTATTATAATTTTGCGATAGAAAGGGAAATTTTCACTAAAATTATAAATGAAGATACCATAAGTGATACTGCAAGTGAAAAGTTGTTTACAATAAGACAAAATATAAAACGCATAAACGAAAGAATAAGGGAAAGATTAACTCAACTTATAAAAAAAGACGCTACTAAATATCTTCAAGGCGAAACAATTTCGATAAGAAACGGTAGATACGTTTTACCCGTAAAAACTGAAAATAGAACGAGCGTTAAAGGTTTTATACACGATAGGTCGCAAAGTGGTAGCACGTTATTTATCGAGCCTACTGAAATTTTAGAGTTAAACAACGATTTACGTAACGAAATTTTAGAAGAACAAGCCGAAATTGAAAGAATTTTAATTGAACTTTCTAATAAAATTGCGCTAATTAGTGATAAACTCAATAAAAGTAAAGATATTATTGTTGAAATTGATGCCATTTATTCAAAAGCGCAATACGCCTTTAGTATAAAAGCAACTAAACCTATTTTAACAAGTAACGGCGAAATTGATATAAAATACGGCCGTCATCCACTTATTGATAAAAATTTAGTAGTGCCTATATCAGTTAACCTTGGCGATGAATATAATTATCTATTAATCACAGGTCCAAACACGGGTGGTAAAACGGTTACCTTAAAACTTATAGGTCTTTTTACCTTAATGAGTATGTCTGGGCTATTTATTCCTGCTTTTGATGAAAGTAAAATATCGGTATTTGATAAAATTTTCGTAGATATAGGTGACGAACAAAGCATTGAACAAAGTTTATCAACTTTTTCTTCACATCTTAAAAATATAATCAATATTACCGAAAACGTAGACGAAAAATCGCTTGTATTAATTGACGAAATAGGCGCAGGTACCGACCCCGAAGAAGGTAGCGCACTTGCAAAAGCCATATTAAAAGAATTAATTTTAAAGGGTAGTTACGGTGTGGTTACAACTCACTATTCTACGCTAAAAGAATATGCTTTAACGTCAAATAAAATTGTCAACGCAAGTATGGATTTTGATGCCGACACTTTTAAACCTTTATATAAAATTCGTATAGGATATCCAGGCTCTTCAAACGCTATTGAAATAGCAAAAAGGCTTGGTTTATCTAAAAAATTGTACGACGATGCTAAACTTAATTTAACCGATAGTAAGCGTAATTTTGATAAAGTAATTTTAGAGGCCGAAAAGGTTCGCTATCAAGCAGAAAAAGACAAAGAATATATAGAAAATATCAAGTTAGAAAGCCAAAAACTATACGACGAACTAATAAAAGAAAAAGAAAAGTTTGAAAATGATAAAAAAGCCTTTATTGAAAAGGCAAAAATTAAAGCACAAAAAGCCTTTGACGACAAACTTGAAAAGGCAGAAGAATTGCTTTTAGAAATGAAAAATATTTTTGCTAAGGACGAGTATTCTAAAAGCGACTTAGTTAAAATGGCTACGCTTAAAAACAAAATTTATAAAGAAAGCGACCTAAATTTAGAACAAGATAAGCAGATAATTGTTTATAAAAAAGCCGAAATAACTAAACTTAAAAGTGGCGATAACGTCTTTGTTACGTCGTTAAACGGTCAAGGCGTTGTTGAAAGCGTAAACCTTAAAAAGCAAACGGTTTGGGTGAGTGTTGGTCAAATTAGATTTAACGCTAAAATTGACGATTTAAGTTATATTCCAAATGAAAATAAGTCAAAAAGTAAAACCGAGTTTACCTTTAAACGAGCGCAAGCAATTAACGTTGCCGTTACCGAATTAAACGTTATCGGTAAGAATAGTGACGAGGCTATTATGGAAGTGGACGCTTTTTTAGATAAGTCGATACTTTCATCTTTAGAAGAAGTAAGAATCGTCCACGGCAAAGGTTTAAGGGTGCTTGCAACTAAAATTCACGCATATTTAAAGAGCGATAAACGTGTAAAAGAATATCGTTTTGGAAAATATGGTGAAGGGGAAGACGGCGTTACTATCGTGACGTTAAAATAATTATAATAGGAGTGTTTATGGAAAGTAATATCTACGAATTTTCTTTACAGCCACAAAAACCTAAATTACAAAAAACTTTAGCAATATTTTTTAACGTGTTATCAATAATATATCTTGTATTAGTAGTGTTTTTCGTTGCGCTTTGGTGGTTTGAAATTGCTTTAATGTCTTTTATTAATATGATTTTAGCAATGCTTTTACGAAATTGTTTTTATATTTTTTACGATTATACTTACGTAGACGGTGATTTTAGAATTTTTAAACTCGTTAACAACAAATACCGTAAAAAAGTTGAAATTTTTGATAGTAGAAACATAATTTCAATAGGAAAATTAGGTGGTGAAACTTATAATAACTGTGATAAGGACGGTGTAACCCGTAAAAAATACGCTAAAAACAGATTTAAATTAAAAGAAACCGATATAGTCGTTTTATTACAAAAACAAGATAAGCAAATTTTGTTAATTTTAGAACATAATATTAAATACACTTCGTATTTAATTAAAAAAGCCGGCGTAAAAAAATTAGATAAAGACTTAATTACTTATATAAAAGAAGGTGGATTACAAATTGATGAATAAAATTATTTATCTTGACAATGCGGCAACGACTAAGCCTTATAATTTTGCTATTGAAAAGGCGTCGATATATAACGACGAACTATTTTACAATGCGTCGTCAGTCCACCATAACGCAATAAGATGCTCTAAAAGTTTGCAAGACGCTAAAAATTCCTTATTAAAATATTTTGGAAATAATTTTGACGTTATTTTTACGTCGTGTGGCTCGGAAAGTGACAATATGGCGATAAATTCTTATTTAAAAAGGGGTAACGCCGTAACGACTATGGGTGAACACTCGGCAGTTTATAGTCCGTTCGTTGAGTTTAAAAATAACGGTTACGACAGTAGATTTGCTAAATTAAACGACGACGGTAGCGTTAATATTGATAATTTACTTTCTTTGATTGACAAAAACACTGTATTTATATCTGTCGTTCACGTGAACAACGAAACGGGCGCAGTAAACGATATAAACAAAATAGCGTCGCTTTGCAAAAAGATAAATCCAAGATTAGTTTTTCATAGCGACGGCGTACAAGCCTTTATGAAAATTCCGTACAATATAAGCGATGATATTGACTTGTATTCTCTTTCGGCGCACAAAATTAACGGATTAAAAGGCGTAGG
>JAZRCS010000024.1:0-14317 GCA_045659885.1 Christensenellaceae bacterium | reverse complement strand
TAGCCTTTGACGGCGTTAGAGAAAGTTTTGAACAAGTAAATTTACCACACTCTTGGAACGCTGTTGACGGTCAAGACGGTGGCAACGATTATTTTAGAGGAACTTGTTTATACGTTAAAAACGTTTCTAAAAGCGAGTTAGCAAAAAGCGACTTATACTTTTTAGAAATTAACGGCGCAAATTCTTCAAGCGACGTTTACGTAAACGGCAAGCATTTGGTTCATCACGACGGTGGCTATTCTACTTATAGGGTAGATATCACAAGCGAGTTGCAAGACGAAAACGAAATAGTAATTGCAGTAGATAATAAGGCAAATGAAGTTGTTTATCCACAAGTAGCAGACTTTACTTTCTACGGTGGTTTATATAGAGACGTAAACGTAATTTGCGTAAACAATACTCATTTTGATTTAGAATATTACGGTGGCAAAGGACTTCAAATTACGCCGATTGTCGATGGACAAAACGGCAACGTTGAAATTAAAACTTACGCTAAAAACATTGCTGACGGCGACGTTATAAAATATGAAATTTTAGATGCTGACGGCAAAGTGATTTTAAGTAAAGAAAGTGCTGAAAGTACTGAAAATTTTGTAATTGAAAACGTAACATTATGGCACGGTCGTAAAAATCCATACCTTTATAAAGGTATCGTTTCAATAATTAGAAAGGGTAAAGTTGTTGATAGCGTTGAAAGTCGTTTTGGTGTAAGAAGTTATAAAATCGACCCAGAAAACGGATTTATTTTAAACGGAGAAGAATATCCTTTACGTGGCGTTTCTCGTCACCAAGATAGATGGGGTATAGGCAACGCTCTTTTAAAAGAACACCATGAAGAAGATATGGATTTAATTTGTGAAGTTGGCGCAACTACTATTCGTTTGGCTCACTATCAACACGACCAATACTTCTACGATTTATGTGACGAAAGGGGTATGGTAGTTTGGGCTGAAATTCCTTATATTTCTCAACATATGGCTACGGGTAGGGAAAACACAATTTCTCAAATGAAAGAACTTATCGTTCAAAATTATAATCACCCATCAATCGTAGTTTGGGGACTTTCAAACGAAATTACAATGCAAGGTGCAAAAGACCCAGATTTAATAGAAAATCACAAAATATTAAACGATATTTGTCACGAAATGGATAAAAATAGATTAACGACTATGGCTGTCGTATCTATGTGCGATATGAGTGAAGAACAATATCTTACAATTCCTGACTGCGTATCGTATAACCACTATTTTGGTTGGTACGGTGGCGATACGTCAATGAACGGACCTTGGTTTGACGAATTCCACGCAAAATATCCTAATCTTCCTATCGGTTGTTCTGAATATGGTTGTGAGGCTCTTAACTGGCACACTTCTAACCCTATGCAAGGCGACTATACTGAAGAATATCAATCGTATTACCACGAAGAATTAATTAAACAATTATTTAGTAGGAAATACCTTTGGGCTACTCACGTTTGGAATATGTTTGACTTTGGGGCAGACGCAAGGGCTGAAGGTGGCGAAAACGGTCAAAATCATAAAGGCTTAATTACTTTTGATAGAAAATATAAAAAAGATAGTTTCTACGCTTATAAAGCGTGGCTTTCAGACGAGCCTTTCGTTCATATCTGTTCAAAAAGATACGTTGACAGAGTTGAAGACGTTACTAAAATTACCGTTTATTCAAATCAAAAATCGGTTGAACTTTTCGTTAACGGCGAAAGTATAGGCGTTAAAGAGGCTAAAGACCACTTCTTCTACTTTGACGTCAAAAACGAAGGCGAAACGAAAATAGTTGCAGTTAGTGGAGATTTAAAAGACGAAAGTTTCATTAGAAAAGTCGATAAATTTAACGAAGAATACCGTTTAGTTGAAAAGGGCGTAGTCCTTAACTGGTTTGACGTAACTTCGCCTGAAGGCAAATTGTCTTTAAATAGTAAAATGAGTGATATTATGGCAACGTTAAGGGGCAAACTTATTTTACTTGGTTTATTAAAGAAATTTTTAGGTGGCAGAAAAGGCAAAAAGAAGGTTAAAAAAGCGTCGGGCTTTACGATTAATAAAAGTATGATGAAAATGATGGAAGGCTTTACTCTTTTAAGACTTACAAGTTTAGTTGGTATGTTAGACGTTAAGTTTACAAAAGAAGAACTTTTAAAAATGAACAAAAAACTTAACAAAATCAATCAACCAAAATCTAAAAAGAAATAATTTTAAACGGCTTTGTGCAAAACAATTTAGCACAAAGCCTTTTATTTTAATAAAATTTTAATAATTACTTTGACAAAAAGATAAAAAAGTTATATAATCAATATAGTTTTTTTAGGAGAAAATTATATGTTTTTTAAAAAATTGAACGAATTTGACAGTGAAGTTTACGCTTCAGTTGAAAGGGAATTAAACCGTCAACAACAAAACATTGAACTTATTGCATCGGAAAATATCGTTAGCGAAGCCGTTTTATTAGCAACAGGTAGCGTTTTAACTAACAAATACGCCGAAGGTTATCCTTCAAAGCGTTATTACGGTGGTTGCGTTTACGTAGACGAAGTTGAAAATATAGCAAGGGAAAGGGCTAAAAAATTATTTGGTGCAGAACACGCTAACGTTCAACCACATAGTGGTGCAAACGCAAACTTAGCAACTTTTTTTGCTTTATTAAATCCAGGTGATACGGTACTTTCGTTATCTCTTGCAAACGGTGGCCACTTATCTCACGGTTCACCTGTAAATATTTCGGGTAAATATTTTAACATTATTCCTTACGAAGTAAGTCTTGACAAACAAGTTTTAGATTACGATAAAATTGAAGAACTTGCAATTGCTCATAAACCTAAACTTATTTTAGCAGGCGCAAGCGCATATCCAAGGGTAATCGACTTTAAAAGGTTTAGAGAAATTGCCGACAAGGTTGGCGCATATTTAATGGTAGATATGGCGCACATCGCAGGTTTAGTTGCAGCAGGTCTTCATCCAAACCCAGTTCCATACGCCGACGTTGTTACTACAACTACTCACAAAACTTTACGTGGTCCACGTGGTGGTATGATACTTTGCAAAGAAAAGTACGCTAAACAAATTGATAAAGCAATTTTCCCAGGAACTCAAGGTGGTCCTTTAATGCACGTAATCGCAGCAAAGGCAGTTGCTCTTGGCGAAGCGTTAACGGACGAATTTAAACAATATCAACAAAGAATTGTAGACAATGCGCAAACTCTTTCAAAAGCGCTTATCGAAAAAGGTTTTAACCTTGTTTCGGGTGGAACGGACAATCACCTTATGCTTGTTAGTTTAATAGGCACGGGTATTACGGGTAAAGAACTTGAACGCCGTTTAGACGAAGTTCACATTACTTTAAACAAAAATGCAATTCCTAACGACCCAGAAAGTCCTTTTGTTACAAGTGGTGTAAGAATAGGAACTCCAGCCGTTACTCAAAGGGGCTTTGGCAAAGAAGAAATGCTTAAAATTGCAGACTTTATTTACGACGTAACCTTTAACTTTGAAGAAAGCAAAGAAAGGGTTACTAAAGAAGTTATCGCACTTTGTGAAAAATTCCCTATATATAACTAAACGCACTTTACACGGTATTTATTAAAATACCGTGTATTTTTTATATACTATTGATTTTTATAGTTAAAATATGATATATTGTAAGAAATCAATTTGTTTTAGGGGGACTGCAAGCCAAAAATGAAGTTTATACATATTTCAGACCTGCATTTAGGTAAAAGATTGCACGAAACTTCTTTAATTGAAGACCAAAATTTTATACTTAATCAAATTTTAGAAATTATTGACGACGAAAAACCGTCGGCAATTTTAATTGCAGGCGATATTTATGACAAAAGTACGCCAAGCGCTGAGGCCGTTTCGTTATTTGATTTATTTATATCTAATCTTGCAAAAAGGAATTTGCAAGTTTTTGTTATAAGTGGAAATCACGACTCTGCAGAGCGTATTGCATTTGGCTCAAAAATTATGGGGGCAGTAGGCGTTTATTTATCGCCCGTTTATAACGGAGAAATTGCGCCTATTACTATGCAAGACGAATTTGGCGAAATTAACGTTTATATGTTGCCGTTTATAAAACCAGCGCACGTTCGTAGGTTTTACGAAAAAGAAGAAATAAATTCATATAACGACGCCTTAAAAGTTGCCGTTGATAAAATGAATATTGATAAAACTAAGCGCAATATTTTAATTACTCATCAATTCGTAACGGGTGCAACTCGTTCGGAGTCGGAAGAAAGTGTGGGTGGAACTGATAATGTTGATGCAAGTGTATTTTTAGATTTTGATTATGTTGCATTGGGACATTTGCACGCTCCACAATATTGTCAATATAAAAAAATTCGTTATTCCGGCACTCCGTTAAAATACTCTTTTGCTGAAGTTAACGATACTAAGTCGGTAAGCGTTATAACTTTAAATAAAAAGGGCGACGATATTGAAGTTAAAACAGTAAATTTAAAACCGTTGCGTGATATGAAAAAAATTCGTGGCGAGTTTAACGATTTAATTAATAGGGCAGATAGATGTGAAGACTACGTTCAAATAATACTAACCGACGAGCAAGAAATTCCATATGCAATGAATAGATTGCAAACGATATATAAAAATGCGTTGGAACTTAAGTACGATAATCAAAGAACAAGGCAAAACGCCACCATTTTAGCAGTTGACGAAATTAAAAACAAAAGTCCATTTGAATTATTTTTAGATTTTTACATTGAAAGAAATAACGCTGAAATGAGCGACGTTCAAAAGGAATATATTAAAAACCTAATAGAAAAAATTGAGGAGGACGCACAATGAGACCTTTAAAACTTACCGTATCGGCATTTGGTCCGTACGCAAAAAATGAAGTCCTTGATTTAGAAAAGTTAGGCGATAACGGATTATATTTAATAACGGGTACGACGGGCGCAGGTAAAACTTCAATTTTTGATGCAATAGTTTATGCTCTTTACGATTTACCAAGTAGTCAAGTGCGTGATGATTCTATGCTTCGTTCAAAGTACGCAGATAGTCAAACTGAAACTTTTGTAGAACTTGAATTTTTATGCAATGAAAAGTTGTATAAAGTAAGAAGAAATCCTGAATATGAAAGACCTAAAACTCGTGGCGAAGGCACGACTAAGCAAAGCGCTAAAGCAGAACTTCATTATCCTGACGGCAGAGTTTTAGACAAAAGCAAAAAAGAAGTAACGAAAGCCATAACTGAAATTGTTGGACTTGATTATGACCAGTTTACTAAAGTTGCAATGATAGCGCAAGGCGAGTTTAGAAAAATTTTATTAGAAAAAACTGAAAATAGAAAAGAAATTTTCCGTCAAATTTTTAAAACGCATAAATACGAAAAAATACAAGAAAGTATTAAAGCCGAAACTAACGCACTATATGTAAAGTTTAAAGAATTAGAGCAAAATATCTTAACTTATGCTGAAGGTATAGTTTGTGATAGCGACAGTCCTTTATTAGAAAAGGTAAAAAGCGCTAAAGAAAATGGATTAACGACTAACGAAATTATTGATTTATTGCGTGATTTAATAGAAAAAGACAAAAAGTTAAACGATAATTTAGCAAATAAACTTACTAAAATCGACGCCGATTTAAGCGCCGTTAACCTTTTAATTAGTAAGGCAGAAGAATATGCAAAAAGCCTTGAAGAACATAACGCTAAGTCGTCTTTAATTCCTAAAAAAGTTGAAGAATACGATAATGCAAAAGTAGTACTTGAAAATTTAGTAAATCAAAATGCAAGTATTGAAAAAATTAAAAAAGATATAACTCTAATTGAAGACCAAATATCGTTTTATCAAACTTTTGACGCACTCGAAAGTCAAGTAAAATTATTAAATGAACAAATAAGTAAACTTGACAAAGAAAAAGAGCGCTTATCAACAAAAGTAGTTGAAAGAACCACCGAAATAACTCTTTTAAAAGAACAGCAAAAAGAGTTAGAAACTGCAAGCATAAATAAAATAAAGTTAGAAAACGAAAAGTCTACTTTGCAAAAAAACGTAGAAAAATTAAACTCGTTAAAAGCCGACGTGTTAAACTTATTAAGTTTAAAAGAAAGTTTTTCTTTGTCGCAAAAAGAATATTTACATTTAAGCGAAAAGGCAAAACGCCTTGGCGAAGAGTACGCTTTATTAAATAAACGATTTTTAGATGCGCAAGCAGGCATTATGGCAAGCAATTTAAATAGTGGCGAGGCTTGTCCCGTTTGTGGCTCGACTACGCACCCTAATAAAGCAAAAATATCTTCAAATGCTCCAACGGAAGAAAGTTTAAAAACTATAAAAATTCTATTCGAAGAAGAAAGCAAAAAAACCGAAGAAAAAAGCCTTCAATGTGCAAAAATTAACGGGCAAATCACCGAACTTGAAAATTCAATAAACGAAAGGGTAAAACAACTTTTCACGGACGTTATAGACTATAACGTTTTGCAAATTATTGACGATAAAATTAACGAAATTTCTAAAAAATTTGATATTTTACTTGAAAAAATTAATTTTGAAAGTGAAAATGAAGCCAAAAAGATAGAACTTGATAACAAAATTCCTAATGAAGAAAATGAGTTAGAAAAGCTAAAAGCCTTAATAACTCAACTTGACAAAAATATTTTAGCAAGCAACGAAACTTTGACTAAACAGTTAGCACAAATCGAAATGCTTAAAGAAAAACTTTGCTATGAAAGTAAAAAAGATGCTAAAATTGCTTTAGAAATTGCAAAAAACAAAGTTGAAAGTTATGAAAAGTCGCTTGACACGGCTAAAAAAATCTATCAACAAAAAAACGACGAATTAATTAAACTTCAAGGAGAAATTTCGCAATTAGAAAAAATCGTTAAAGTTGCTTGCAAAATAGATTTAGAAAAAGAATTACAAACAAAAACGCAATTAACTAATGAAAAACAAGATACTTTAACTCAAAAAGAAAAGGTTTTTGCGCGAATTAATTCTAATCAAACAAGTTTAGTTAATATTGAAAAAACTTTTAACGCAAGCAAAGATATTGAAGAAAAATACCGTTGGATGAATTCTTTGTCGACTACGGCAAACGGTGGTGTTAAAGGCAAAGAAAAAATTTCGTTTGAAACTTACGTTCAAATGAATTATTTTGAAAGAGTTTTAAAAAGAGCAAATATTCGTTTACAAAAAATGACGGGTGGACAATACGACTTAATCCGTAGAAAAGAAGATTTAGGGAAAACTTCACAAGTTGGGCTTGATATTGATGTTTATGACTACTACAACGGCACTTCTCGTCCGGTAAACTCTTTATCGGGTGGCGAGCAATTTAAAGCGTCGCTTGCTTTGGCGCTTGGTTTAAGTGATGAAATTCAGTCGTCGGCAGGTGGCGTTTGCATTGATACTATGTTCGTTGACGAAGGATTTGGCTCGCTTGACGCCGATTCGTTAAATTTAGCCATTGCAACTTTGCAAGATTTAACTGAAGGCAAACGATTAGTAGGTATAATTTCTCACGTAGAAGAACTTAAAAACAAAGTAGATAAACAAATTATAGTGGAAAAACAAAAATTTGGTGGTAGCCGTGCCAAAATAGTGTGATTTTATAGAATAAAAGGTTTTAAGTTTATTTAAAGTTTACGATTTATTATAGTAATTGAATTAAACGAAAAAGGCTTAATTTTACTATTATTTAAAACTTGAAATTTTTGTAAAAAATTGTTATAATAATTTTTGTGTAAATAAAAACTGTAAAGTAAGCGTATAAAAAGATATAAAGAAATGGTAAAAATTTCATAGATTGAAAGATTGCAACTAATGGAGAAGTAATGAATAAAAAGGAAAGGCAAAAATGGGTAAAGACACGACATAAAGTTATAAAAACCATACTTTATCCGTTTATAAAAGCATACGTAAAACTTAAATGTGGCGCAAAAATTGAAAGGTTTAAAGGAAGGGGGCAATATTTAATTATTGCTAACCATCAAACTACTTACGACCAATTTTTCGTTGACTTAATTTTTAAAAATTCGATATATTATCTCTCTTCAGAAGACGTTTTATCAAACGGTTTTATTTCAAAAGTTTTAAAGTTTTTGTTTAATCCAATCCCTATAAAAAAGCAAACGCAAGACGTAAGCGCAGTTATGACTTGTATGCACGTAGCAAAAGAAGGTGGGTCTATCGGTATATTCCCCGAAGGCAACAGGACTTACAGTGGAAGGACCGAATACATAAATCCGTCCATCGCAAAATTAGCAAAAAAACTAAATCTTCCTATAGCGTTTATAAGAATTGAAGGAGGATACGGTGTTCAACCTCGTTGGAGCGACGTTTTTCGTAAAGGTAAAATACGCGCTTTCGTTTCACGAGTGATGGAAGTGGAAGAGGTTAAATCTTATTCCGTCGACACTCTTAACGAGATTATCAAAAAGGAATTGTTTGTTGACGAAAACCTTTTAGATAATCAATATTACCATAAAAAATCAGCCGAATATTTAGAACGCGCCGTTTACGTTTGTCCTTACTGTGGCATAAGTAAATTTGAAAGCAAAAACGATATAATTGAGTGTAAAAAATGTTTTAAAAAGGTAAGATATTTGCCAAACAAACGATTAGAAGGCGTAAATTTTGAATTTGCTTTTAAAAACGTGGGCGAGTGGTACGATTATCAAACTGATTTTATTAGTAAAACGGATATTTCAGTTTATCAAAATAGTCCAGCACATATTGATGAACAAGTATCTATTTACGACGTAGTTTTTTGTAAAAAGAAGCAACTTTTGAAAAAAGATATATCGATGTTTGCTTATGCAGACCGTTTTGAATTTAATAAAGGTGAGTATAAAATCGAATTGCCATTTGAAAAGGTTTCAACAGTTACCGTTTTAGGAAGAAACAAACTTAATATTTACGTTGAAAACAATAAAAAAGCATATCAAATAAAGGGGACTAAAAGATTTAACGCTTTAAAATACGTGCATTTTTATTTTCATTATAAAAATGTAAAAAGGGGGAGATTAAATGAACAATTTTTGGGACTTTAGTGTTTGGGGTACAGTTAATTTAGTCGCAGTTTTATTAATTAGTTTGCTTTTAGCAAATATGTGCAAAAGGCGTTTAAAGATTTTAAAAAACTCTTTAATACCAACCTCAGTACTTGGTGGGTTAATTTTATTTGTTATCAATATAGTTTATAAAAGCATAACCAAAGTGTCGATTTGGAATGCTGAATTTTTCGGTGGCGATGGTAATTCGGTGCTTGAAATCATTACTTACCACACGCTTGCGCTTGGATTTATTGCAGTTTCGTTTAAAACTAATGAAAATAAACTTACTAAAAAACGTACTATAGAAATTTTTAATACGGGTGTAACTACCGTAGCAACTTATTTATTGCAAGCAGTCGTTGGATTAGGGATAACAATAATTGCGTCGTTTATTATTAAAGATTTATTCGTTGCTTCGGGCATATTACTTCCGTTTGGTTACGGTCAAGGAACAGGTCAAGCGCTTAACTACGGCAGTATTTATGAAACTGAGTATGGTTTTGTAGGTGGTAAGAGTTTTGGTCTTACGATAGCAGCGCTTGGTTTTTTAAGCGCAAGTATAGGTGGGGTTATTCACTTAACTATATTAAAAAGAAAAAATAAACTTAGCATAACAAATAGTGATACGGCAGTATTGACGGAACGCAGTATTCAAGAGTTTAACGAAATTCCTATGAACGGCAGTATTGATAAATTAACCGTTCAAATTGCTTTTGTTTTGTTTGCTTATTTTTTAACTCATTTGTTTATGTTTTCAATATGCAAAATTTTACCAGGCGCAAAAGCAGTAGTTTACGGATTTAACTTTTTGATAGGTGTTTTATTTGCAACCCTTATTAAAGTGATTTTAAACGCGTTAAACAAAAAGGCAGTTATTAAAAGAAAATACACCAACAACTTTTTAATGGATAGAATTAGCAACGTATGTTTTGACGTAATGGTCGTTGCTGGTATTGCCGCAATTAATTTAGAACTTTTATCTTCTTACTGGACGATTATTCTTATTTTAGGTGTTGTCGGAGCATTTATTACTTATTTTTACAATCGTTTTGTTGCGCGCGCTTTATTTAAAGGTTACGAAGAAGAACAATTTTTGGCAATGTACGGGATGCTTACGGGAACTGCAAGCACGGGTATAATTTTGTTAAGGGAAGTTGACGGCAATTTTTCTTCGCCGGTATCGGAAAATTTAGTTTATCAAAATTTTCCTGCTATGGTATTCGGTTTTCCTATAATGCTTTTAGCCACTTTTGCTCCAAAAGAACCTGTTTTAACCTTAATTATATTAATCGGCTTTTTCATAGTAATGAACCTTATTTTATTCCGTTCAAAAATTTTTCGTAAAAAGAGTAAATAATTAATTTAAAATCAATATAAAAGACTGCAAATAATTAAGTTTATTAAAGCAGTCTTTTTTCTTTTAAATAAAATTTTTTTATTTTATAAAAAACGCTTTACAAATAAAATTTAAAGTATTAAAATCAATAGCGTTGTAAACAAGGTGGATATTTTATGGAACAAACTTTATTGTGTTTAGCGCTTGCAATTTTTGCAGGGCTTATGTTGTCAAGATTAGCAAAATTAGTTCAATTACCAGCAGTAACGGCGTATTTGGTCGCAGGTATATTGATAGGGCCTTTTTTACTTGGCTCGTTAAAAATTGAAGGACTTGGTTTTACAAGTCAAGAAAATCTTGAAAAGTTTTCAATAATTTCAGACGTAGCGCTTGGATTTATCGCCTTTTCAATAGGTAACGAATTTAGGCTTGCTCAACTTAAAACGATAGGTAAACAAGCAACCGTTATAGGTATATTTCAAGCAATATTTACAACGCTTGTAGTTGACGTCGCTTTAATTATAATTTCGCTTTTATTTCCACATATTTTACCATTACCCGTTGCAATTATTTTAGGCGCTATCGCATCGGCAACAGCACCGGCAGCAACTTTAATGGTTGTTAGACAGTATAAAGCAAAAGGCGCTGTAACCGACGTGTTACTTCCCGTAGTTGCACTTGACGACGCTGTTGGTCTTGTATTGTTTTCAGTATCGTTTGGCGTTGCAAAAGCCCTAATAGCAGGTAAGGTAAGCATTGTTTCAATAATGGTTGAACCTATTATTGAAGTTGTTTTATCGGTAGGACTTGGCGCGCTTATGGGCTATATTTTCACCTTCTTTGAAAAGTTTTTTCACTCTCGTTCAAAAAGACTTGCAATGTCGGTTGCTTACGTTTTAGTTACCGTTGCAATTTCTAATTTTAAATTTAGCCTATTTGGAATTCATATTGCATTTTCGCCGTTACTTTCTTGTATGATGCTTGGCACGATTTTTTGCAATATTTGTGATTTTTCAGAGCAACTTATGGATAGGCTTGACCGTTGGACAGCGCCTATTTACATACTATTTTTCGTAATAAGTGGTGCTGAACTTAACTTAGCAGTATTGTCTGATTTAGTTATAGTTTTAATAGGCTTAGCGTACATAGTATTCCGTTGCATAGGCAAGTATTACGGCGCAAGATTAAGCGCAAAAATGGTAAACGCTACGCCTAACGTTAAAAAGTATTTAGGAATAACGCTTTTCCCACAAGCAGGCGTTGCGCTTGGTATGGCAATGATAGTTAAATCGGCAACCGAACTTGGCGAAATGGGAATAATTATTGAAAGCATAATTTTATTCTCGGTACTAATATACGAACTTGTAGGACCTTTCTTAACTAAAAAGGCACTTCAAAAAGCAGGCGAAATTGACCCAGACGGTAAGGTTAGCCAAAGAACAACGTTATAAAAGCAAAAACTCGACTAAAAAGTCGAGTTTTTATTAATTGTTTACGTTAAAGTGTAATACACAAAAATCTTATTTTGTTTGTGTTTAGTTATTCAAACAAGTTAATATATTCTTTTTTTCGTTTTTTCGCGTATTGTAGGGTTTTGTATGCGCCACTATCTTTTTTGTTGTCAGCGTAAAAAATTATAAAATGGCTATTTTCTACTATTTCACAGTTGCGATAATAAATTCTTGTATACCAGTAATCAAAAGATGGCGAAAAGTATATAAACTGTTCGTAATCTTCTTTTCACAAGTTTTTAGGGCGTTTGCTTTCCCTTAAAAATTTTTCGTCAGTTACACAATATAATCTTTTGATGTGAAGATATTTTTTCTGTAACGAAGTAATTATTTTATGGCATAATTCATCAAACTCACCAAATCCACCAAAAATAAAATTGCTTACGTCTTTTTCAATGATTAAAGCTTCTACTAACTCGGTTATTTTTTTAGACAAATCATTATTATAACAAATTTTGCGATGACCAAAAAAAGCACAAGTTTTACCCATATTTACGAAACTCCGTAAATATTATATTTTGTTTTTGTTTAAAAAGCAAGCGTTTACGAAACTTCGTAAGATTATTTTTTGCATAAAAAGTAAAATAATTACGAAAAATCGTAATAGGGGGGGTAAAAGATGAACTTGAACGAAGCAATAAAGAAAAGAATTGCCGAACTTGTACAAGAAAAGGGAACTTCTTTAACTGCACTTTGTTTAGATTCTAATTTAACGCCGTCAACCGTTTTCGATTTTCTTGCAGGCAAATGCAAATGTCCAAAAGTAATTACAATTAAAAAGCTTTGTATGGGCGCAAACATAACGTTACAAGAATTTTTTGACCGTGAATATTTTAACGACACTAACGATTTAGTATAATAAAAAACAAAAAAAAGAACTTTCAAGCGAAAGTTCTTTTTTGTTTTGGACAACAGGTTTCTGCCCCTTGATAAGGGGAAAGCAAACTTTAGTTTGCGAGGGGAAATTCCCTTAAAAAGGGAAATGTCGCAAAGCGACAAAAGGATGGCTGTCCTGCAAAGGATAGCCGTCACGGCGAGTGATTGAACCTCAGGTTTTAAAGTTCGTATTTAATATAAAGGTCATAGTTTCTTTGAGGCGTTACAATCAAACTTTGAAAGGTTGACGCTAAAACAAAAAAATAACGGTGGATAAAAAATCTACCGTCATAGTTTTATTTATTTTCTTTTGCCGTATTTATTGATGCAATTAAAAGTCGTCTTATAGTTCCACAGTCATTGTAGATGTCTTTAATATCTTCTTTATTAATCAAATTTGCATTAATAAATAATTCTAACCAGTATTCAGTTTCAAAACATTCTTTAAGCGCAATTTGTAATTTTGCAGTAAAATCGGCTTTACCGTGAGCATAATTTGCTTCTCGAATATTTGCTCCGATAGAAGTTGCACTGCGTTCTAATTGATTAACAAGTGAGTAATGGCCTTTTATACTTTCACATAATTTAATTACGTTTATAGCCAATTTCATTGATAAATCTACTAATTTGTTTTCTTTCATATAACACCTTACAAGTAGTGTAACATATAAAATGAAATATTTCAAGAAATATGAAATAATTAAAAATTATGAAATTTTTGCTTATGCAAAAATGAAATAAAATTTATACCACGATATACGAAGTATATATCATATCCGTAGGATATTTCATAATCTTTTATTTCACTTATGCCGACAGGTATAAATTTCATTGAAAAAGCCTTGATTTAACATCAAGGCTTTTCCTGGTGCACCATTTGAAAACAAAGTTGAACTTTCAAGCTCTTCAAGTTTAATGGTTTCCTCTTTTCCGTTTACGTTATATATTATTTTGAAGTCATCATCGCTTACGTATATCGCATTGATAAACGTGTCGATGATTTTTCTTTTTCCGTCTTGTTGGCTTACGTCTATCTTGCGGAAATTATGTAGTGCCATTCTAAAATGATCTTGCGAGAAGATAGGCGTTTTTATCTTTTCTTTTGCGATAGCTTCGCCAATTTCGTCACGTTCTTTTTCAAGTTCGCCTAAACGTTGTAATAACGTTTGCGTAGCAAAACCTTTTTGAACGGCGTTTACGATATTTTCTATCTCTTGGTTTTTATCCTTTAACTGTTCTTCTAATTTTGGAAGCATCGTACTTTCCGTGAATTGAAGGTTGTAAAGGGCTTCGGATAGTTGTTCGATTACGTTATCGTTTTGTAAGAACTCCATTGTCTTATAAACAACAAACGATTCTAACTTGTCCTTATGGAGCATCTTCTTATCGCATTTATGTTTCTTTTGACGAACGCAAGCATAATAGCGGTGAACTTTGCCCGTATGACTTGTTCCTGCTTGCGCTACCATCATCGCATTACACTTTGCGCAAAACAGTTTGGTGGTCAACAGATAATCGTCATCGGCGGTATGTCTTGCAGGTGCTTTTGAATTTTTAGCGATTTCTA
>JAZRCS010000023.1:0-3010 GCA_045659885.1 Christensenellaceae bacterium | reverse complement strand
TGAAATTGCACACCAAGGTCGTGGGAGTAGGGTTACTAATAAAGAGTGTAACGTGTGCGTATCAGTCTTGATTAAATTAATAATTCTTCTTGTAATTTCAAAAAATAAAATTAAACTTGCTAAAACTAAAATAACTATTCTTCTATATTTGTCGTCCTTAACTCTTTTTTTGCTAAATAAAATTGAAATAGCAACAATTGATAAAATACACGCTACTAAAACAATTATGTGTAACGGGCCCCATTGTCCTTCAATGCTTGAATTTTCGGGGTAGTTGCTTAATAACCAGTCTTTAAAAGTCATAAAAATGCTCCTTAAAATTAATAATATAATTATAACAGTTTTCTATAGTTTTGCAAGTAAAATTAATAAAAAACATTAAATATAATGTCAAAACAACTAATAAATCTAAAATAAAGTCAACTTAACTATATAAAAATTTTTATAAAATAACTCTTGTTTTAAAAAATTAAATATGATAAAATATAATAGATTTAAAAAATAGAAGGGTAGTTTTGTGATAAAAAGGTGGTATACTAATTCAAGATTAGCAAACTGTGGAAGTAAAGATTTAATAGACCTTTTAATTGTTGACGTTACAAATAAAACTTTAAAAGTTAAAATTAACGCTCCTATTATTGAAAAAGAAGACGTTGTTATTAACGGTCAAACGGTATCAACACTGTACACGTCAAGGTTTGGCTTTGACTTTATGATTAAAGTTTTAATAAGACAAGGTTATACTAATTTAGATATGTAAAAACACTATATTGTTGTTCAATATAGTGTTTTTTAGTGTTTAAAATATCTTAAATTGAAGTGCTAATTTCACTTGGTTCAAAGTTGATATATGCGCCTTCTAAAGGTGCTCCGTTTTCACCTTTTTTAACAAGTTCAACTTTAGTTACCGTTACGTAATTTGAACTGTGCGATGCAGAGTAACCAAGCGTCATACTCCTTTTAATACTGTTATCGAATAAGAAAGGGCATAATCTTGGTTCTTTATTTGAATTAGGGCGCGCCCTAAAAACAACGCCTACGATTTCGTTATTAATTCTAAGTAAGGACTTAGTGTTTTTTAACGGGTTGAGTTCTTTATACGAATACGAACTATAACTTGAAGACGAATCTTCAACTCTATCGTCGTCGCTATTATCGTACGAACTTTCGCTATCGTAACTAACTTTTAAAAGGTAACCATCAAGTTTTTCAACTGCTTTTTGTAATTGATTTTTTGAAATATAGCCAAGTTCTTTTTCAAGTACAATTCTGCCGTTTTCGTCGATTTTGCCGTCGGTTACGAAACAACTTTCAACAAGGTCGCCGTTTGTAGTATAAAACGCCTCATCGCCTATCCAAACGACAGAGTCGGGGAGTATAGGCTTTTCCATATTATTACAACAGTAAAAGGCTTGCGAGCCTATGTATTTTAAAGAATTTGGAAAAATTATTTTAGAAAAACGTTTATCGCTAAAGGCACAGTCAGCAATTAAAACAGTGCCTTCTCTAATTTCAAAAGTGCCAAAGTCGTTTACCAAACATTTTAATAAGTAATTGCCTAAATAAACACAACCGTCACCTTCTTCACCATATTCCGAAAGTAAAACGGGACTGTCGCCAAAATTACCAAAGCCTATTCTTTTTAAATTGCTTGGTAAGGTTACCGTTTCAAATTTTTCGCAATCTCTAAAATTCCAGTTACCTAAAATTTCTAAATTTTCGGGGAATATAACTTCTTTTAAATTATTGCAAGAGCAAAAAGCGTCGTTAATTTCTTTAAGCGTTGACGGTAAAACAACCTTTTTTAATTTATTGCAAGAATTAAAAGGGTCGGTACTATAAAAATCTTTTTTCGTAATTGCAACTACGTTCCATTCATTAGGAATTATAAGTTCTTCAACTTGGTTTTTAAATTCATCTTTAAAATCAATAAGATTTATACCACCGTTATATTGTTCATAAATAAAATTATCAAGCGTCATTCTAAGTACTCCTTAATAGTGTTTTTATAATTTTACCACTTTAAAACATTTGTGTCAATATTCATTTTGATTATTGATAGTTGACAATTTTAAATTTTGCCGTCATAATAAGAATATAAATTTGGAGAAAAAATGGTACACGAAGGCACGAAAAAAATAAAAACGAATAGGTTAATACTAAGAAAATTTAAGTTAAGCGACAGTCTTGATATGTTTAATAACTACGCGAACAATCAAAACGTTACTAAATTTTTAACTTGGAAACCACACGAAAGCGAGCAAACTACTAAAAACGTTATTAAAAGTTGGGTAAAGGAGTATAAAAATAAAAATTTTTATCAATGGGCAATAGTTTTAAAGGAAATAAACCAAGTTATAGGGTCTATTAGCGTAGTTAAAATGGATGAAGAAAATAGTTCTTTTAATTTAGGCTATTGTTTAGGTGAAAAATGGTGGCGACAAGGGATTATGACAGAATCGTTAAACGCCGTCATTAATTTTTTGTTTAAAAAGGTGGGCGTAAATGAAATTACGTCAACATACGACGTGGAAAATCCAAACTCGGGCAAAGTAATGGAAAAATGTAAAATGAAATATATTTGCACTAAAAAATGTGGAGCAACTAATAATAGGGGTGTCGTTGATATAAAAATTTATAATATTTTGCGACAAGATTATATAAACGATTGACGAAACTAAAAAAATGTATTAAAATAAACGAGTTAAATTAGGTTTACGCTTGTAAGCCTTAAATATGCTGGTGTGGCTCAGTCGGTAGAGCAGCTGATTCGTAATCAGCAGGTCGACAGTTCAAGTCTGTTCACCAGCTCCAAAATAACGGCAAGTAAATCTTGTCGTTTTTTAATGATTACGAATATTTTGCTAACGCAAATTTAATAAATAATATTGTTTTTTATATAAAACAATGATACAATATTTATAACAAATAACTTAAAATAAGGTATTAATTAAACAATGAATTTTTTAAACGTTATTTTTAAAAATCGTATTTTTCGTAAATTTAACGC
>JAZRCS010000022.1:0-12255 GCA_045659885.1 Christensenellaceae bacterium | reverse complement strand
TTATAAAATTCAAATGACAGTTTGCGATTCTTCGTAAACTGCCACTTGAAAAAATATATGATAAGGGGAAAATGATAAGCTATTTAATAACGAGTATAATAATACTCTTTTATTTTGCTTTTGTAAAGCGTTTTGCACCCCTTTTTTAAAATATTTTTAATTTTTTTGTCTTTTAAAATAAAAATATTTTTTATCTTCGCCTATTTTTTCAAAGCAGTTATTTAAAAGCGTTTTTTGTGACGCTAAATTTTGCTTGTACGTTTTAGCAATAACGTTTTTGTTTAGCTTTTCTTCTATATAAAAACACGCAAGCTTTACCGTTTCCGTCGCATAGCCTTTACCTTGATATTTTTTAAAAAGTCTAAATCCTATTTCAACGTTATTTTCATAATCAAAATTATAAAAAACAACTTCACCTATCATTTGATTGCTGTTTTTTGTTGAAATTTTTAAACACATATTCTTTTTGTTTAAAAAATCTTTCTTTTGAAGGTTATAAAAGGTGTTTTCGTCTACTGTTTTAAGATATTTTTTATAATCGTAACCCCAAAATTTGTTTAGCGACGCGTTAACGTATAATTTATAATAAAGGTTAGCGTCTTTTTTAGTTATAGGCGACAAAATTACCCTTTCACCCACGATTATCGGTCTTTTTTCAATATTAAAAGGACTTTTTACCATTACGTAATTTTTGTCAACAAGTTTTATAGGTTTATATTGTGTTTTTGAAGTCCTTAAACCTTCGTCGCCAGCATCGTCTTGCCTATTTACGTAAATTACGCCACCTTTTTGATTGTGTTTTACAAACTCGTTAAACATTGTTGGATATAATCCGTTATACCCTAAAAGTGCTTTTTCCGTGTGGATTACAAACATTTTGCCAACGTACTCGCCTATAGATATAGCAACGAGTTTATCTTCAACGAAAATCATACCACCAACAAACTTGTCGGTTTTAAAATTATCAAGTAAAGCAAAGGTGTTTAAATATTCGGCTTTTTCAACCTTTTTCATATCTTTATGAAATTTGGCGTACTCGCTTAAAAAAGCCTTAACCTTGCCTATATCCTTTTTTTGCATTTCTTTATATACATAATTAGGATACGTCTTTTTAAATTTGTTTATATGATTTCTTTGCCCACCAAACTTCCTTCCTGCGAAATTTTGCATTTCGGTGTAGTCATACAAATAGTCGGACCATTTTCGATTGTTAAAATATTCTATTTGGTATTTGCCTTGTAGATAGTTTACAAAATTTTCGTCACAACAGTTAAATATTAAGGGTAACTCGTTTTGCACACAGTACCCTTCAATTTGCTTTATTGCCCCGTCCACGTCTTTGCCTATCGGTGGAAAAAAACAAGTTTTAACGCCACTATAGGTGGCTTTTATAATTATCGTATCGTTATATTCGCACAGTTCTTGATTAAAAACGTCTTTCCACATTAGCATCACGCCACACGACAAATCACACACAAGATAAGGACTATTTTTAGTGTATTTTTTTATTAAATTTAAATCTTTAAGAGTAAATTTTTTAAATTTTAGCATAAGTTAGTAAAAAGGATTTTACTTATTTTCTTGTTCTTCAAGCATAACGACGATATCGTTAAGTCTATCTAAATCGTCGGTCGTATAATAATCGATATAAATTCTTCCTTTTTTGTCATTACCGATAGCCGAAACCTTAGTTTTGAAAGTTTGTTGCATACGGTAAATTAAGTCTTTAAGTTCAACACTCATATCGCTACGAGTTTTCTTTTTAGACTTCTTGTCTGGGTTAAGAATTTCCTTAACAGCCTTTTCAACGTCTCTAACCGATAAACCTTCTTTAACAACCCTATTTGCAAGTTTAACTTGCTCTTCTTTATTTAATGTTACTATTGACTTTGCGTGTCCAGAAGAAACCTTACCTTCAGCAACTAAAGCCTTTACCTCGTCGCTTAACGATAATAACCTTAACGTGTTAGCAACTGCCGAACGGCTTTTGCCGATACGTTCACTTAACTGTTCTTGCGTTAAGCCGTAGTCGTCCATAAGTTGTTTCATAGCGTTGCCTGCTTCGATAGGGTTTAAATCTTCCCTTTGCAAGTTTTCGATTAAAGAAATTTCTTTAATTCTTCTTTCGTCGTATTCTTTAATTATTGCAGGAATAGTTTTGTTACCTGCTATTTTCGACGCCCTAAAACGTCTTTCGCCGGCAATAATCATATATTTACCGTCGTCACATTTTTGTAATACGATAGGCATAATTACGCCGTTAATTTTTATTGATTTTGCTAATTCTTCTAAGGCTTTTTCGTTAAAAACTTTTCTTGGTTGGTCGGGATTTGGGAATATATCTTTAAGGCTAACTTCGTAAACCCCGTTTTGTATATCTTCTTCCGTTATACCTAAGTTTTTTGAATAATCTTCTTCAGTTGATTGAAATAATACCGAAAGACCTTTATTTAAACCTTTTTTGACAGCCATTTTACTTGTCCCCCTTTTCTAAAAACTCATTAGTTAAAGAATAATATGCTTTTGCGCCTGCGCATTTTGGGTCGTGCAACATTACTGGCACGCCGTAACTTGGCGCTTCGGAAACCCTTATGTTTCTTGGAATAACAGTTTTAAACACCTTCTCACCAAAGAAACTTCTTATTTCTTCGGCAATTTGTCTTGATATTAACGCCCTGCCATCATACATAGTTAAGCACACGCCCGTTATTTCAAGTTTTGAATTTAAATGCTTTTTAACAAGTTTTATTGAGTTAATTAATTGCGACAAGCCTTCTAAAGCAAAATATTCACATTGAATAGGAATTATAAGTCCATCACCTACCGTTAAAGCGTTTATTGTTAATAAGCCAAGCGACGGTGGACAGTCAATCGTTATATAATCATATTCATTTTTAATATCTTTAACAGCGTCGAATAAGCGCTTTTCTCTATTTTTAATATATACAAGTTCAACTTCTGCGCCTGCTAAATCTATGCTTGACGGTAAAATCGACAAGTTTTCAATTTCCGTTTGGACAATTGCATCCTTAATCGGCATATCGTCGACAATAACGTTGTATACCGAATTTTTAATAGCACCTTTATTAAAACCAAGTCCCGTTGTAGCGTTACCTTGAGGGTCCATGTCTATCATTAAGACTTTTTTGCCTTGTAACGCCAAACAGTACGATATATTTACACAAGTCGACGTTTTACCAACGCCACCCTTTTGGTTGGAAAAAACTATTACCTTTCCCATAAAAACCCCTTTTAAAAAACGTTTTAATACAACAAAGTTGTATTAACTTAAAATATTTCGTGATATTTTTTAAAGTTTATCTTTTGAATTATTCGTCTTGATTTTTTTGTTTGTTAGTTTTATTTTCGCCGTCGTCACTACCTTCGCCTTGCTCTTGAGTACCGTTATCTTCTGTAGGAACGTCTTTTTTATCGCTAAAACTTTTTTCAACCCTTGCAAACGGATTTGAAATAGTAGCATTGTCCTTTTCTTCCATTATTTGCATAATTTCTTCAACGCTTTTACCTTCCATAAGCATATCTACTTCGTCTTGATAAATAGTTTCTCTTTCAACAAGTAATCTCGCCATGTTATCAAGTTCTTTTCTATGCGCTTTTAAAAGTTCCGTTGCTTTTTTATGAGCATCTTTAATAATCGTTTCAACTTCTAAATCAATGATTTTTGCAAGTTCTTCCGAATAAGTTGCCCTTGTTTGCATATCTTTACCTATAAATACTTGACCTTCGCCACTATAGTTTACAGGACCGATTTTGTCCGACATACCCCATTCGGTTACCATTTTTCTTGCCCTATTTGTTACAACGCTAATATCGTTTGATGCCCCTGCCGAAATATCTTTAATAACAAGTTCTTCGGCAACTCTACCACCAAGCGTCATTACTATATCGTCAAGCAACTTGCTTTTTTCTATATGATTATTATCGTTATCTGGTCTTGTCATAGTATAACCAGCAGCCATACCCCTTGGAATAATTGAAACTTCTTGTACAGGGTCGCAACCAGGTAAAATTCTCGCTAAAATTGCGTGACCAGATTCGTGATATGCAGTAATTCGCTTATCCGTTTCAGTGACAACCCTACTACGTTTTTGTGGACCTATTAATACTTTATTAATCGCTTCGTACAAATCAACGTTTGTAATTGCGCTTCTGTTTTCTCTTGCTGCTAAAATCGCCGCTTCGTTTAAAAGATTTGCTAAATCTGCGCCACTAAAACCAGCAGTCATTCTTGCAATAACTTTAAAGTTAACGTCTTTTGCAAGTGGCTTATTTCTTGCGTGTACTTTTAATATGGCTTCCCTACCCCTAACGTCAGGCATATTAACGTAAACTTGTCTATCAAACCTGCCTGGTCTTAATAAAGCAGGGTCTAATATATCCACTCTGTTCGTTGCTGCAATTATAATAATACCGTCGTTTGCATCAAAACCGTCCATTTGAACGAGAAGTTGGTTTAACGTTTGCTCTCTTTCGTCGTTACCACCACCTAAACCAGCGCCACGGTGTCTACCAACAGCATCGATTTCGTCAATGAACACGATACAAGGCATGCTCTTTTTAGCCATTGCAAATAAATCTCTAACACGGCTTGCACCTACACCTACGAACATTTCAACGAAATCCGAACCCGATATCGAGAAGAAAGGAACGTTAGCCTCACCAGCCACGGCCTTTGCAAATAAAGTTTTACCCGTTCCCGGAGGACCTACGAGCAATACGCCTTTTGGAATTTTAGCGCCTAAACTTGCAAATTTTTTAGGGCTTTTTAAGAATTCTACGATTTCTTGCAATTCTTGCTTCTCTTCTTCTGCGCCTGCTACATCACTGAAACGAACTTTAACGTTTTGGTTAACCCTTGCTTTAGTTTTACCAAAGTCCATAGCCGACTTGTTTGTGCCGTTTACTTGCCTAAACATTACAGACATAAGTAAAATTCCAACACCAACTATTAATAACGGAAAGATTAAAGAAGAAAAGAAAGAGCCTTCGTTAGGGTCTGAATAGTCTACTTCTACGCCATGGCTTGCAAATATATCTATCATATTGTCGCCAAAATAGTCACTGCCACTACTTCTTGCATAACTTGTTTTATACCTTTCAACGTAATCGCCGGTTCTTTTGTTTTTAACGTAACCCGTTAAATTATAAGAATCTACCACAACTTTAACGATATTGTCGTCGCTTTCGGTATAAGCATAGCCGTCTTCAGTAATTTCAAAGCCAGCATATTTTAAAAACTCCGACGTAGTAACGTCTAAAACCATAAGCGAATTAATAAAATAGGTTACAGCGATTCCTAATACAATTACTCCAACAAGTAAAAATATCCATAATTTTGAGTTTTGTTTTTTCATTAAATTAATAAGCCTCCTTAATCATATAGCACATTTTATATTATCAACTTTAAATAAACTTAAATAAATATTGATAATTTATATTTAATATATATTATTATATTATCATATAAAGCAATAAAATTCAATACAATTTAAGCACTTTTTTATTTTTTAAGTAAAAATTTGTAAAAGTTTTAGTGCTTTATAATAAAAATTAGTAACGCACAAACATTATCATTTATTACCGTCGTATTACCAAACAGCAAACTGCTTTTAAATAATTTACGTTAAATCAACAGACCATACAATATATTAATAAACAAAACGATAATTTTTATGCTTACTCACTATAATTTTATAAACAACGTATTTTTTAGTTTTAATTTATATGTTTTATAGGCAAATTATCGTTAAAAATTTTTCGAAGGCTCAAAATCGTAGATTTTATCGTATATTTTGACGATTTTACATTTTACTAAAATTTATTTTTAATTTTTTTCGTTTGTTTCACGTGAAACACCCTAATTGATTTTTTGAGCAAATTGTTTCACGGGATTTTTGCTTTTTTACGCCCGTTTTTAAAGTTTAAATTTTTTAACTTTTTGTATTGTTTTTATATAAAAAACAATTAAATTTATTGACGCTTAATGTTTTTATTTGTTTGTTGTTTTTTGCGTAGTTAAATTTTGTTTTTATTTATGTTTTTTTGTTTTGATTATATTTTTTGTGAAACATTTAATTTTGATGGGGTTTTTAAAGACGTAATTTTTTTATAAAGTTTTAATCTTTTGTTTTAAATTATTTTACAACGTAAAAAAAGCGTTGCTCTCGCAACGCTTTTTACCGTTTTTATTTGTTTGTTTAAATTCCCATTATTATTAAATTGCTAATAAACGGCATTTGTAACACAAGTCCTAAAAGTTTACTTGTAAGGCTTTCAAAAGTAACGCCTTCGGTAATTGTAGGCTCTAAAAGATTTACAGTAAAGTTTTGCGCTACCATTAACAACAATGCAAGCACTATTGTTAATATAATGGCGCAAACAAATATGCTAAATATAGCGCCAAGCATTTTGTCAACGGGTCTAATAAACTTTAATTTTGCTATCCATAAAAATAATTTTTTAAAGATTGCAAACGCAATTAATAAAACTATTACTAACACAACGAACGTCATTGCTTTGATTGCCAAATCTGTAAGTGTTGGTATAATTTCTAATATTTTACTTTCATTAACAAGATTGATTACTAAGCCGTGTAAAAATACGGGGATTTCGCTATTATTTAAAATTTCTTTGGCATTTTCTGAAGTTAATTTTGCTATATCGCCAAGACCAGAAATTGATGCTATCCAACTTGAAACTGCTTCCGGGATTTTAGGAAAGGTTGTCTTTACAAATTCTGCAACAGGTTCACAAATAAAATAAGCAATAATAATTGCCGCAACTAAACCTAAAATGCCTAAAATTTGTTTTGCAAAACCCCTAACAGCGCCAACTATTATTGCAATAATTAATACGATTAATACAATAACGTCGATAATAGCAACGTTTAGCCCCCCTATCGAAAAATAAAAAGGTATCATTTTGCTTTCTCCTATAAAATTGTGTTTAGGTTTTTAAAATATCACTATAATAAAGGTAGTATATATAATTATATCACTCAATATTGCCTTTGTCAAACAAAATAAAAATTTGACGATTTTGCAATTTAAAAGTATCTTCTTTTTGAGATTATTTCTATATTTAATAATTTTATTCAATTTAGTATTAAAAAAGACGTTACGGTCGATAATTTAACCATGAATACTTATTGTTTTAATATAAATAACGGATACGTTGAAGAAAAAATAGCAAAAAGCCTAAATTTGCTACTTGATAATCAAAATTTTGTCATTGTTTGTATCGGTACAGACTTAGCCGTAGGCGACAGTTTAGGCCCTTACACGGGCACGTTACTGGTTAATGATAAAGACAATAAATTTATAGTTTATGGCACTCTTGACTATCCTATAACGGCAAAAGAAACGGAAACTCTAACTAAAACTGTTAAAAAAATTCACCCAAATACTAAAATTATTGCAATTGACGCGGCAGTAGGTAAAAATGAAGATATAGGCAATATAAAAATTTCAAATTATCCTATTAAGCCTGGACTTGGTGTTAATAAAAATTTAAGTGAAGTTGGCGATATTTCAATAATAGGTATAGTTTCAAGTAAAAATCAAGCGCTTGATAAAATAATAAACAACACAAGATTAAATTTAGTGGTAAAAATGGCAACTGCAATAAAAAACGGAGTTAAAAAGTGTTCAAAATAATTATATTTTACAAAACGAAACTTCTCAAGATTTTATGACAAAATTTTATAAAAATAATTGACATTATTTTTGTTTAGGTCTATAATTACCGAAAAGGAGGTTATTATGGCTTACAATAAAATTTTAACTATTCAAGATATCTCGTGTGTTGGACAATGCTCATTAACGGTAGCGCTACCTATAATTTCGGCTTGTGGTGTTGAAACTGCAATATTGCCGTCGGCTGTATTATCTACACATACGGCAGGTTTTACCGGCTTTACTTTTAGGGATTTAGCAGGCGATATGCCAAAAATTAACGAACACTGGGTAAAAGAAAAAATTAACTTTCAAGCAATATATACTGGTTATCTTGGCTCAAAAGAACAAGTGGACTACGTTTTAAATATATGTAAAACAACGTTAACTAACGGTGGCAAATTTATCGTAGACCCAGCAATGGCTGATAACGGTAAACTGTATCCTATTTTTGATATGGAATACGTTAAAGCAATGGTAAAGCTTTGTGTAAAAGCAGACTATATTATTCCTAATATAACCGAGGCTTGCTTTTTAACAGGCGTAGAATATAAAGAAGAATACAATAAGCAATATATTGACGAGTTATTAGCAAAATTAGAACAATTAGGCTGTAAAAACGTTATTTTAACGGGTGTTTCTTATCAAAAAGGTAAAACGGGCGTTGTTATATATGAAAACGGTAATTACGCTTATTACGAGCACGAAAAATTGCCTAATAGTTGTCACGGAACGGGCGATATTTATGCATCGGTATTCGTTGGCGCGTTTATAAACGGCAAAACGGCTTACGAATCTGCTAAAATTGCTGCAGACTTTACCGTAAACTGTATTAAAGAAACTGCAAAAGTTGAAAACCACTGGTACGGAGCAGTTTTTGAACCATTATTACACACTTTAAACGATATGATAAAATAAAATAAGTAAAATAAAAAACCTAACTTAAAAGTTAGGTTTTTTATTATTTTAAAATTAATCGTTGTTTTTTAAACTGTTTCCTAAATAAGTGCCAAAGCCTGACGTTTTCTTTGTTGTTTTAATAACGTCACTTTTGCCTTTTTCTTTTCTAAAACCTTTTTTATCATCGTTAAACGGCTTTAAATTGCTTGGAATTATAACGACGTGTCTTGCTGGCTCAACGCCAACTGATTCCGTTTTAACTTGCTCGTTATCGCTTAATGCAGAGTGAATAATTCTTCTTTCATAAGGGTTCATAGCCTCTAAATTAACTTTTCTACCCGTTTTTACTGCTTTTTCTGCAAGTTTTTTTGCTAAAGAAGATAACGTTTCTTTTCTTTTTTCTCTATAATTTTCACAATCAATAACAATTCTTCTATAATCGTCTTGTTTTGTGTTGTATAAAGCAGACGCTAACGTTTGTAAAGAATCTAAAACTTCGCCCCTATACCCTATTAACTTTGAAGATGAAGTAGATATTACGTTAATAACGGTTTTATCTTCTTTTTCTTCGATTTCGCAAGTTGCTGTAATTTTTAAAATATCAAAAATTCCTTCTAAAAATTTAACTACTTTTTTATAATCTTCTTTTTTAATTTCAATACCTATTTTTGCTTTTTTAGAGCCTAATCCTAAAAATCCACCTTGGGCCCCTTCTTCAATAATAGTTATTTCAACGTCTTTTCTCTCAACGTTTAAGGTTGTTAAGCCTTCTTCAATGGCTTGTTCAACCGTTTTACCATAAAAATATTCCATTTTTCTTTCCTTTTTATTTTTTGTCTCTTTTTAAATACGAATATCTTTTATTAAACTTTTCTTGTTCTTCAAGTTCCATTTTCTTTTTAAATTTACTTTCAACAATTTTGTTAATAATAAAAGTAGATGCTGTACTAAATAACGTACTTATTATTAAATATAATGAGAAAGACGCCGTATATATAAACGCAAAAATACCAAACATAATAGGCATCATCCACATCATCATTTTTGACGTTTGTGCTGCTTGTCCGTTTCCACCGTCAACCGATTGTAATTCCATTTGTGTTTTTTGGTCTTTACTAATTAAAAGTTGTGATAAAAGCATTGAACCTATTGATAATACAACCAAAATTAAGTATCCGTTAGGTCTTTTTTTATATTCGTCTAATAAATTTGAGCCTGTTAAAATTTCGTAATTCTCTTTTTTATTTAACTCGCTTGTTAAGTCCTCTGAAGAACATCCTTTAGAATATACGAATAAACTGTTAGTATACGTAGATTCGTTAATAAACGCCGTTTTCCAAGGTAAGTCTTCTATCCAAATATTTTGAACCCATAAGAAACTATATTTCTTTTCAATTTCAATATATTTTCTTGCAGCGTCGTCTTGCGCTTTTTTAATAACGCTTTCGTATTTATCATTAGAAGTAATGATTTTAATTTCATTATAATTTGTAATATTTTTTATTTCTTCTTCTGTAAGTTTAGTTTTTTCTTCAAGTGGTTTAGAATTATTGTATTCTTCTAAACTATAAACGTCTACGTCCTCATTATAAACGATACTATCCATATATGAGTAAGCCATTTGGTTAAAAGTATCTATTTTACAATATGAAGAATATTGATTAAACGCTGTAATAACTACAATAAAAAATACGATTGATAAAATAGAAGGTAAACAAGTTGCAAAAGCCGAATAGCCTTCTTTTTTATAAAGAGCCATCATTTTTTGTGAATATAACTCTTTATTGTTTGCATACTGTTTTTGTAATTTTTCAAGTTCCGGTCTCATTTTTTCCATTTTTAAGTTATTCTTTTTCGTTGCCGTACGAGAATAAACATCTAATGGAAGTGGTATTATTTTTAATATTAATGAAAATATTAAAATACCTACTGCTACGTAACCACCAAATGAGAAAAATTCAATAATTTTAGAAACTAATAAACCAACTCCGTTTAATTCAACGTTTGGTAACGTTTTTTCTAAAAACAACGGGTTAATTTTTTCCATAGTTCCACTTAAAATATTTAAAATACTCATAATTTCCTTTAATTATAAAACCCATTTTACAAGTTCCTTACTATCAGGAACAGGGTCAAATCCACCTTTATTTATAGGATTACATCTTAAAATACGCCATATTATAAGAAAAAAAGCAATAAAAACGTTTCTTTTTTTAATTGCGTCCATAGCATACTCTGAACAACTTGGCGTAAATATACAACTTGCGTTTATAGGTTTAGAAAGATATTTTTTATATAATTTTAATAATTTTAACAAAAATCTTTTAATCATTTATTATATTTCCTTTTTTAAAAGCAAATTTCATATCTTTAGTAAACTCTAAAAAATTATATTCTTCCTTTATTTTAGGAAGAATAATAATATAATAATTTTTTGCTATTGAATTAACGTAATAATTAAAAGATGCTCTTAAAAGTCTTTTTATTCTATTTCTTTTAAAAGCTTTACCATGTTTTTTACTTAAACTTATACCAAATTTTAAGTTTTCACTATTAATATAAATTAAAGTTAGCGTGTTTGTTGCAATTCTTTTTCCTTTTCTAAAAACAAGGTCAAAATCTTTTTGTTTTTTTAAACGTATATCTTGCTTTTTACGCTGATAATTTATGACGTCCTTTTTGTCTTCTTCTTTTAAGTACGTTTCTTCCATTTTTTGTTGCCATTCTTTTTCTAAACCCATGAACTTTACTTCTTTGTCTTTTTTTAGGTTGATATGTTCTTTTCATAATAAAAACTCCTTTTTATTTCTTTTCTTTATTTTTTGCTATAAGATTATACTTTTTATTTTACATTTTGTCAACCTTTTAAGCGTTTATTCTTAAAGGAAGAATAAGATATAAATAATCGTCCCCCGATAACGGTTTAATAATACAAGGGTCAATTTTACTATTAAAGTATAAATTAATATATTCGTCGTCAATAGCTTTTACTGCATCACTTAAAAATTTAGAGTTAAATGCAATAACTAAATCTTTACCTTCTAAATTAATTAAAATATTTTCGTTTGTTTTACCTATTTCACTACTTGCAGATATATCCATATAGTTTTCTTTAATTTCTACCCTTATAATTCTTTTTAAGTCGGTAGCAATTACAGACGCCCTTTCAATTGCATTTAAAAACATTTCTCTATTAACGTTTACTTGCGTTGAAAAACTATTTTTAATAATATCTTTATAATTTATATAATCACCTTCTAATAATCTTGCAACTAAAACAGTTCCATCAATTTCACATTTTAATATATTTTTTTGAACTTTTATACTAAAAATTTCATCTTCTTTATCAAGTAATCTAATAATTTCACTTAAAGTTCTTTGATTTACTATAATTTTTAAATTACTTGTACTTTCTTTAATTTTCTTTTTAGTAATTGCAAGTCTAAATCCGTCAAGAGCAACTGAAGAAATAGTATCTTCTTCAATTTCTAATAAACAACCTTTTAAAAGTGGTCTTGCTTCGTCTTGAGAACAAGCAAAAACTGATTTTAAAATTAATTCTTTAAAATCTTTTTGTAAAATTGTAAAAGCACTTTCTTTTATATCTTTATTAATAATAGGGAATTCTTCAACGTTTAATAATTGAATATAACCTTCAGAA
>JAZRCS010000021.1:0-4035 GCA_045659885.1 Christensenellaceae bacterium | reverse complement strand
CTTAGTTTCGTCGTTATACGCCGTAATATTATGATAGTACATAAAGTTACGAACGACTTTTATAATTTCTTCCGTCCAAGGTTGTTGGATAGGACAGTTTTGTATATCTATAATTCTATGAGAGTTTTCAGCATAAAAACCGAAACTTATTTCCCCGTTTTTCTCCCTTACGGGTAATTGCAATTTGTTCCTATACTCATATTCAAAATCGCTACTTGCAACGCTTAAAACCAAAAGGTCTAAATTTGCAATCTTTTTAAAACAAGTTTTAACTATTTTTCGTTTTAATTTTAATTGCTCTTTATATTTTTGGTGTTGAAGTTGACACCCCCCACATTTTGTAAAAACGGGGCATTTTGGTCTTACACGATTATCGGCTGGAGTTATAATTTCAAGTTGTTTGCAATAAGCAACGTTGCCTGCAACCTTTAAAACCTTAAACTCAACTTTTTCACCTATTAAGGTAAACGGAATAAAACAAGTTACACCGTCTACTTTTACTATACCCTCACCGTTATAACCTAAATCAGTTATCGTTTGAGTATATATTTCATTTTTTTGCATAATTTTACCTAAAAATTTAACCTTTTAACTATTTGATTAGTTAGTTTTTGAAAACGTTTCATCATATAATCAAAAATAACGAATAAAAATAGTCCACCAACGATAATTATTGCTACTATATACTTTTCATACATTTCGTTAGTTAAAACGAATACCTTAAATACAAAATACAATAAAAAGCAAGTTAAAATAAACCATACGGCTTTAAAAGGATATATAAGATATTTATTAACGTTTTTCTTTTCTTCAAAGCGTAATACGATAGGATATAATCCAAAAAACGCTACGTATAATATAGTTATTGAAAACCTACCCGTGCTTATGGTAAAAATTAAAGATAAAATAGATACGGCTAAATAACATAAAATCGCCGTTTTAAAACTATCTTTAGTAAGTGGTAACATTATAAGTAACGACGCTATAAATAGACACGATAAGTCAAAAACTTCTATATAAGCACCAAGCGCTAAAATCATAACGCTTAACGCACTTGTTACGCCTGCTAAGGCAATAGATTTTGCCCCTTTCATTATCTACAAGGACAGCAACAATTTATGCCTATGTTAAACATAGCGTTGCAAATTGCCATTTCACAACACCATTGACAACAACCGTCGCCACCCATTTGTTGAACAGGCTCGCCTTCTTGTCTTGGCGCTCTATAAGCGTTACCAGATTTGTTCCAGTCAGCATTATATTGAGAGTTGTTTTGACCGTTTATTTTATTTTGAACTTTATCAAGCGCGCTTTTATACTTTGGTTCGTTTGGATTCATTTTTATAGCAATTTCAAGTTGAGTTTTGCTTTCGTTTATCCAGTTCTTTTTATAAAATACTACCGATTGATAATAATGCCATTCGCTGTCTCTTTCATCAAAACTATCAAGTTTTTGTTGTGCAGATTGTAAATCACCATTTTTAATATCATTTTCAATTTGGCTAAAGATACCGTAAGCCGACGTATCTTGTTCTTGTCTTAAAGATAATATCATTTTATAAGCGTTTTCAACTTCGGTAAGCATTTTTGCGGCGTAATTACCTTCTTCACCGTCTAAAAATCTTTCCCTTTGATATTTTTCTTTTAAAGTTTGATAAGCGTAAGTAATCTCTTCGTTAGTTGCGTCTTGCGATACGCCTAAAATTTTGTAATATTTATCCATTTTTCCCATTTCCTTTTTCAAGTATTGTTTTGGTTTGATTAGGTATTCCCCTAAAAATTATATTCGACGACAAATCTTTATTAAATTTAAAGTCAATATTTTGATAACTTTCCGTCATTTGTGAAAATATGCTACCAAATATTGATACGATTTGGTCGTAATGATTTTTTATCAAATTTTTATAATCACTTTCATTATATAACGACATAAAAACGTTGTAATTTGATTTTTTAACGTCTTTATCGTAGTCGTCTAATGCGTCGATTAAATATATCCATTTACCTAACGTATAAAATAAAAGTTTTGTATTTTCGTTAGAATATTCTTGCAAAACGTAGGTAGATATTTCTTCAAGCATTTTTGCAAAACAATCGCTTACCATATCAACGCTACTATTATTAGATATTTCAAAATCAGTTAATAACGAGTATTGTTTTTTAACTATTTCGTCGATTTGCTTGTGCCTTTTTACTGCTTTATTATAACCTTTATTAACAAATAACCCTTTAATTTTACCCTTTTTTTCGTCTAAAATATCGTCGCTTACCTTATATTTTGCTAAAATCATGTTAACGTCGGCTAAAAGTAAGGATATTTCGTCGCATTTTGCCATAGGTCTTTTTTTAATACTGTGAGCAATACAACGACTATTTTTCACTTCAACGTCAACGCCTTTTATTGCATGAACAAGTAAACTCATAAAAGCAATATCGTAAGTTAATGAAAACCTTGCTAAATTGCCGTTTGCCTTTTTTATGCTTTTACACATACCACAATATAACGCACGATATAAAGTATCGTCTTTCATATACAAATAAGGGTAATTTGGTTTTACGTAACCGAACATATTAAATACCGTATAATCCTACTTTTCTATAAACTTTAGATAAAGTTTTTCTTGCTAAATAGTTTGCCTTTTCTTTACCGTCTTTCATAACTTGTTCAAGATAATCTTTATTCTTTAATAAGTAAAGACGTTTTTCAGTTATAGGTTTTAAACCTTCTACGACTGCGCTACCTACTTCAAGCTTAAACTCACCGTAACCTTTGTTTTCAAACCTTTCAACTGCTTGTTCAATAGTACATTTACTAAACACGGCGTAGATTGTAAGCAAATTGCTAATACCCGGTTTATTTTCAACGTCGTAAATAATTTTATTATCGCTATCGGTAACTGCCCTTTTGAACTTTCTAATAATAGTATCGTTATCGTCGTACATTGAAATGTACGCGTTTTCATTTACGTCGCTTTTACTCATTTTTTTAGTAGGTTCACAAAGTGACATGATTTTCGCACCGTATTTAGCAAAAATACATTCTGGAACGACGAAAGTGTCGCTATATCTGCTGTTAAAGCGTATTGCTAAATCACGCGTTAATTCTAAATGCTGTTTTTGGTCGATACCGATTGGTACGACGTGCGTGCCGTAAAGCAATATATCCGACGCCATAAGTACGGGATAATCCATAAGACCTACGTTTACGTTGTCAGCGTGAGATTTAGACTTGTCCTTATACTGCGTCATTCTATTAAGTTCGCCTGGATACGTCATAGTATTTAATATCCACGTAAGTTCGGCATGTGCAGGCACGTGCGATTGTACGAAAATTATGCTTTTTTCAGGGTCAATACCACACGCTAAATAAAGCGCTAATAAATTAAGCGTTTGAGCGCGTAATTTTGCAGGCTCTTGCTTTACCGTTAAAGTGTGTAAATCGGCAATAGAATAAATACAGTTATATTCGTCTTGTAATTTAACGAAATTATTAATTGCGCCTACGTAGTTGCCTATAGTTGGTATTCCACTTGGTTGTACTGCGCTAAACAACGTCTTTTTATCGTTCATAAAATCCTACCTTGTTTTTGTCGTTAATATATCAATAATATATTAAATTTGATTTTTTTGCAACTTTTTTTCGCTACATTACAATAAATTGTTTAAAAGATATACAAATTCTTCGTTTGAAAGGTCGTTTGTAAAACATGTTTCAAATTTGACGTTAGATAAATTTTCGGGAATTTCTAATGCCGTTTCTTCGTAAAACTTTTTAATTGCTAAGCCTTTATTATTAATATATTTGCCCGTAATTTCGGCGTAACTTTCTTGGCAAGTTAAATACGGCGATAAAAATGCAAAAAATACTGCGCTAAAATTAGCGTCGTAATTTTTTAAAAAACTTTCGTATGCAAAAATTTCTTTAGACGAATTTTGGTCAAACACGTATCCGTAATCTTCAAAAAATTCTAATATAAAATTTTGACTTTCTTCTTTATCAAAAGAAGGTTTAAAAAAGCCTTTTTTATCAATACT
>JAZRCS010000020.1:0-12308 GCA_045659885.1 Christensenellaceae bacterium | reverse complement strand
GAGTGGTCAAATCCACAAAATACGAAAACGATTATCGGGAACATTACACCAACGTTTGCGCTTAATCCCTTTTTGTGCGAATGGTCAACACTTAATACCGATAAGGTAATTAAAATTCCACACAAAATACCCGACGAAAGTGAAGAAAGCGCCCAGTTATCAAGCGCAAGTTTGTTGCCGATTAGTTGACTTCCTGCACCTATAATTTTATCTGCAAAAACTGTTTGACTTACTAATAAGTAAACGATAAATACGCCTATAAAATTGCCAAGTAAACAAACGGGAAGTTGCCAATAATTTTTTGGACTTGTATGTGGTATTTTTGGAACGAGCCCTGTAAAAAGTTTCATTTCAAAAGCAAGTATTACAAACATACCAAGCGAAAAAAGTAACGAGCCTATTATACGCCCGTCTTGACTTAATGCCGTTGCCGTTAAAGACGACGTTGCGCAAATACCTATCATTGCGCCCGACAAAAGCGTCATAAATAAAAAGTGAATAAAATCGTTAAGATGTCCTCGATTTGATTTTTGTATCATATTGTTTCCTTTTATAATATAATGTATTTTTATTTTAACATATTTTTCAAAAATTTTCAACCTTTAAACTATTTACAAACTCATTTTTTTGTGCTAATATTAAAAAGTGTTGTATTTGCAACAATTTAAGGTTGTTATGAAGTATTCAAGTTGTCCTTTATTTAAAAATATTAATGAAAATGAAATAAAAGAAATGCTTAACTGCTTTAAAGCAAAAGAATTAAAATTTTCTCAAGGCGAAGAAATTTGTTCTTATAATAACAAAAAGGGCGTGTTAGGTATCGTTTTGCAAGGAAAGGCTTACGTTAAAAAACTTGATTTTAACGGCAATTATTTTATTTTAGAAAATTTAAACAGTTTTGATATTTTTAGTGATAAAATTTCCTATTCTGCAACCGACGTAAACTATATAAGCGTTTATGCCGTAACCGACGTTGCCGTGCTTTTATTTGATTTTACCGAAGTTTTCAAAAGATGTTCAAAAGCATGTAAATACCACTCTGTTTTAGTTGAAAACTTAATGCAAATTGTTATTGAAAAAACTAAAACGCTATCTACAAGAATTGAACTTTTGTCAAACAAAACTATTAAAGATAAATTTTTAGGTTATTGCCATTTAATGTTAAAACAAGGCGAAAATACGTTTACTTTATCAATGTCGTATACTTCTTTAGCCGAATATCTTTGTGTTGACCGTTCTGCCTTAATGCGTGAAATTAAAAAACTAAACGAACAAGGCTACGTCAAAACGGATAAAAAAACCGTTACTCTTTTAATAGACGAGTATATTTAAAAATATTCTAACCATACTTTATGTATGAAAATATTTAAAAAAACTAAAATTTTTATATTATTTTTATTATTAGTCGCAACTTTTTTTGCGACTTTTTGTTTTTCAATAAATTACGCTTTTGCAAGTTCACACGTTTTAACTATTACTGCTTTTGATAAACAGTACGTCTTTTACGATTACGAAACGTCCTTTTATAACGGCAAGCGTTTTTTGAACGATATAGATAACGTTATTGATAAAATTTATTTAGACACCCTAACTAACGCAGTCAACTCTACTATTAATTTTAACCCGTCTAACTTTGACAATCCTTTTATCATAACTAAAAGCAAAGACGGACGCTGTATTGATAAGCAAAAATTAAAAAACGATATTTTTTTATCACTTAACCAAAATATAAACTCGATAACTTGCTCTATCATTACTCTCAAAGCACAAATTACCGAAAAAGACAACCAAAATTTAATTTGTTTAAGGGGCGAATTTTCAACAAATTATTCTTCGTCTACTTCTTCAAGAAAACACAACGTCGCTTTAGCAACTAAAAAAATTAACGGAACTATTTTACAAAATAATCAAATTTTTTCTTTTAACCATACGGTTGGCGAAAGAAGTGAAAAAAATGGATTTCAAAACGCCAAAATTATACTTAACGGAGAATTTGTCGACGGCGTAGGTGGTGGAGTTTGCCAAGTTTCGACAACGTTATATAACGCCGTTTTACTTTCAAACTTACAAGTTAAAGAAAAACACGCACACTCGCTATCTGTAAATTACGTCGCCCCGTCGTTTGACGCTATGGTAAACGGTAGCAGTTTAGATTTAAAATTTATAAACGACACTAACTCGCAAATATATATCGTTAGTAAAGCCGACGGCAACACCGTTACTTTTAAAATATACGGCGAAAAAAATCCTTACAAAATTAAAAGGGTAAGCAAAATAAATGAAAAAATTGCACCTTCGCCTTGCGAATATATTGAAAGCGACGATTTGTTTATCGGCGAGCAAAACGTTTTACAATATGAAAAATACGGAATAAAAAGTCAAGGAGTTTTAGAATATTACAAAAACGGCAAAAAAATTAAAGAACAAAATATAAGAAAAGATTATTACAAGCCTATTAGCGCAAAAATTTTAGTCGGCACTAAACAAAAACTGCAAGAAGACGTACAAGACGAAAAACAAGTTGACAAATTTAGTAGCATAAGTTAAAATGTCGGTATGGAAAAGAAATATTACCCTAATTTAGAATACAATAAAAGTAAAAGAAGAACGGGGCTTATAATGTCTATACTCCTTTTTGTTCTTATGGCAGGACCTGCATCGGTTTTCGTAGCAACTAAGCACTATGAGTTTGCAAGCATTTTTGGAATATTTTTATTATTCCCTATATTTTTAATACCGTCGATTATTAAAAATTACCCTATCAAAAACGAGCCGATAGTTATTATTAAAGACAAAGAAATATACATTGACAAAGTCAACGCAAAGTATAAAGACGTTACTTTAATCAACGTTACTATCGAACTTCCACAAAGTAAACTTGATAGCGAAAACGACGCTCTTTTAGAAAAAGTTAAAATAGAAAAACCAGAAAATATTTACTTTGGTAATTTAGATATTGTATGGAAAGATGCTAACGGCAAAAAAAGAGTTTTGTATTCGCATATCGAAAACGTCATCGACGCTCTTGAAACACTATTGTCTTTAGGACTTAAACATTATAAAATAACTTATACTATTAAGAAAAAATCGGTAACTTGCGAATATGATATTCGCAAACAGTTTGCTCTTGAAAAAGAAAAAACTTTACAATCTACTTCGGTAAAAAACAGAAGAAAACAACTTTTATAATTTCAACGACGTCTTATTATTTAAAAATAAATTTTTATAATAATATTTGACATTTTAAAAGGATTTTGTTATAATTTTCTTAACTTAATAAGACAATGATAGGAAAGAGTAAATTATTTAATCTTTTACAGAGAGAAAGGCATAGGTGCAAGCCTTTTATTGATGGATAATTGAAAACCACTCCTTAGTCGCAGTTAAAAACTGCCGTATTTCTGCGTTAAAGATAAAGCGTTTGCTTGATTTATAAATCAGGGTGGAACAGCGTGAACAATCACGCCCTTGACGGCTTTGCCGTTAAGGGCTTTTTATATTTTTTGGAGGTTTTATGAAAGCAATTTACAATAACGGTGAAGTTAAAGAGTGTTTAGTAGAAGAAGAATTACATATAATTCGTCATACTTGCGCTCACGTTTTAGCACAAGCAGTTAAAAGAATTTTTCCTAATGCAAGTTTTGCATACGGTCCTGCTAACGATAAAGGTTTTTATTACGACGTTGACCTTGGCGATATTAAAATTACCGACGAAGATTTAGTTAAAATCGAAAACGAAATGAGAAAAATAGTTAAAGAAAATTTACCTATTAAAACTTTTTCGCTTTCTCGTCAAGACGCTATTAATTTAATGAAAGAAAGGGGCGAAGTTTACAAGGTTGAACATATTGACGACCTTGACGAAAACGCCGTAATTACTTTCTATCAACAAGGCGAATATATCGATATGTGCGTTGGTCCACACTTAACTTACACTAAACAAATTAAAGCCTTTAAGTTAATGGGTATTTCGGGCGCATACTGGAAAAACGACAGCAACAACAAAATGCTTACGAGAATTAAAGGTATTGCTTTTAAAACTACTGAAGAACTTGAACGCTACCTTAAACTTTTAGAGGAAGCAGAACGCCGTGACCACCGTCGTATCGGTAAAGAAATGGGCTTGTTTATGCTTTGCGACGAAGCGCCTGGTTTTCCTTTCTTTTTACCAAACGGTATGGCTATTAAAAACGCCCTCGTAGACTACTGGCGCTCAATTCACTATCGCGACGGCTACGTTGAAGTAACAACTCCTATAATTATGAATAGAAAATTATGGGAAACGAGTGGACACTGGGACCACTACAAAGACAATATGTACTCAACTACTATTGACGAAGAAACGTACTGCGTAAAACCTATGTCTTGTCCTGGTGGCGTTATGGTTTATAGAAGTCGTCCACACAGTTATAGAGATTTACCGTTAAGAGTCGGCGAATTCGGTATCGTTCACCGTCACGAATTAAAAGGCGCGTTACACGGCTTATTTAGAGTTCGTTGCTTTACTCAAGACGATGCTCATATATTTATGAGAAAGGAACAAATCACCGACGAAATTTTACGCGTTGCAAATCTTATTAACGAAGTTTACACAAAATTCGGCTTTAAATACGCTATCGAATTATCAACTCGCCCTGAAAACAGTATGGGAACGGACGAAGACTGGGAAAGTGCAACTAACGGTCTTATAACTGCGCTTAATAAACTTGGCGTTCCTTACACAATTAACGAAGGCGACGGCGCTTTCTACGGCCCTAAAATTGACTTCCATTTAGAAGACTGTTTGGGTAGAACGTGGCAATGTGGTACAATTCAACTTGACTTCCAAATGCCTATTAACTTCGGCTTAGAATACGTTGACGAAAACGGCGAAAAACAAGTTCCTATTATGGTACACAGAGTTTGCTTTGGCTCAATTGAAAGATTTATAGGTATTATCACGGAACACTTTGCAGGTAAATTCCCTGTTTGGCTTGCTCCTAAACAAGCCAAAGTTTTACTCGTTTCGGAAAAATATGCAGACTACGGTAAAAAGGTTTACCAAACTTTAAAAGATGCCGGCGTTAGAGTCGAACTTGACGATAGAAATGAAAAAATCGGCTATATGATTAGAGAGGCGCAAGCAGTTGAAAGAGTTCCTTATATGATTATCATAGGTCAAAAAGAAGTTGAGGAAAATATCGTTTCTGTAAGAAATAGAGATACCTTACAAACTGAAACTTACACTTTAGACGAATTCGTAGCAAAAATTACTAACCAAATTAAAGAAAGAATTTAATAAATAACAAAACCGTTAAACGCTAAATTGCGTTTAACGGTTTTTACGTTATAATTATTCGCTAACCTTTTCTTATTGTTAAGAAAGTTCTTTTGATTTTTCTTTTTCGGTAAAATAAATTTTTTTACCTTGCTTTTTCCATTCCATAAACTCAGCCGTTGCAGCAAACATTACGTCGCCAGCAGAATTTAAGGCCGTTTCAACCGAATCTTGAATAACACCGATAATAAATCCTACGCCAACTACTTGCATTGCTACGCTTGCATCAACTCCTAAAAGCGAACAAGCCATAGGTATTAATAAAAGCGAGCCACCAGGTACGCCCGACGCTCCACAAGCGCCAAGCGTTGCAATAAAGCAAAGTAAAAGGGCTATAAAGAAATTAACTTCAATACCAAGAGTAAACGCTGCCGTTAAACTCATAACCGTTATAGTTATTGCAGCACCGTCCATATTTATCGTTGCGCCAAGTGGTATTGAAACTGAATAAAATTCTTTATCTAAACCAAGGTCGTTACAAAGTTTCATATTAACGGGAATATTTGCTGCCGAACTTCTTGTAAAGAAGGCTTGTAATCCACTTTCTTTTAAACACCTAAACACGAGTGGATATGGATTTTTCTTTAAACAGAAGAATATTATTATAGGATTTATAACTAAAGTAAGCGTTAACATACAGCCAACAAGTAATAATACTAAAGCACCGTAGTCTGCAAATATTGTCACGCCAAATTCGCTAACAGCAGTAAATACTAAACCTAATACGCCGATAGGGGCAAGTTGAATTATCCAACCAACTATTTTGCTTACTGCTTGTGAAAGTTCGTTTATTACGCTTTTAGTTTCTTTAGATGCAACGAATCTTAATGCAATTCCAAGCATTATTGACCACGCTAAAATTCCTATATAATTGCCGTTTATTAACGCCGATACGGGATTTTGAACAAGGTTATTTAATAAACTTGCAAAAACTTCGCCTAATCCACTTGGTGGATTATACCCTTGAGTACCTTCAACCAAAGGTATTTTAAGTTTAAATATAAAACTACCTATAACTGCAATTACTGCTGCAATAAGCGTCGTCGACAAATATAATACGATAACTTTAAAAAATCTTGAACCTAAATTTTTACCTGCCGAAGATAACGCGCTTGTGATAAGAATAAATACAAGTATAGGCGCTATAGCCTTTAACGCCGACGCAAACAACGAACCGAGCGTACCGACAAACGTCCACGAAGGTAAAGCAAGTGCTAAAATCGTACCGATTATAAGACCGATAACAACCCTTAAAATAAAAGGGGTTTTCATAATTCCTTTAAAAAGTTCGACAAAAAAATCGCTAACCTTAACGATAAAATTTTTCATTTTGTAAATCTTTCCTTTTTGCTAATTACTATATACTATATCATTTTATCGTACTAAAAGCAAGTAAAATGAAAAATCTTTTAACTAACTACTACTTGTTAAGCCTTGTTATTTACCGTTTGCACGACTTTTAATTCCATTTGAGTATTAACCCTTGACTTGCCCATAAAAAACACGGCAAGGGTGTCAGGTCCACTATGAACGCCTATAACGGGGTCGATATAATTATAAACAAAACCTTTTACTTTTACCTTTTTGCTAATCATCTCGGCTAACGTTTTAGCATCTTCTATACAATCGCCGTGAGATATAAAAATAGTTTGTTGCTCTGCTAACATTATATCGTTTGCAACTTTTTCGGCAATTAACATAAGCGAACGTTTCCTGCCTATTGCTTTATTTATAGATACAAGTTTACCCCTATCGTCAACGTGCAATACGGGCTTTACGTCGGTCATTTTGCCTAAAAAATAAGCAAATTTACTAATTCTTCCACCCCTTTTTAAATAGTCTAAAGTTTTTACGGTAAAAAGACTGTTGACGTTCATTTTTATATCGTTAACGTAATTATAGACTTCTTCAATACTTTTGCCTTCTTCTTTTTTTAAACAAGCATAATAAACGAGTAGCCCTTCACCAAGCGACGCTAAAAGAGAGTCCACAAAATATACTTTTCTATTTTTGTATTTTGTTTTTAATCTTTTTAAAGCGTTTGCTCCCATTTCATAAGTGGCGCTTAAACTTGACGACATACCTATATATAAAATATCATAGCCTTTTTTTAAATCTTCTTCAAAAATCGATAAAAATTCTTGCTCGTTAGCGCAAGTCGTAGTTAAATTATCTTTTGCCCTTAAATATTCGTAAAATTTTTTTATCGGCGCGTCGCTATCTTTATTAAAACTTTTAATTACTTCGCCGTTATTTATATACGATAATGCAACAACCCCTATATCGTATTTTTTAATAATTTCATTTGTTAAATTTGATGATGAGTCGGTATATATTTTGTACATGATTTGCCCCTTCCGTTATAAATAATTTATATTTTTATTTTAAACGTTAATCACAAGAAACTCACCCTACTAAATTTAATTTTAAGTAACTTGTTTTTTTATTGTTAGTAGAAGAAAAAATTTAACTCTACCGTGAGTAGAATTAACTTTATTATTTAATACGCTTGATTTTAACAGTTGTTTTGTATATAATAGTTATGTTATTTAATATACTATTAAGAGGTTTAATATGTCTTTTTTAGAAAAAGTAGGTGCTTTTTTTAGATATATATTCTTATATTCATATCCCGTTATAGTTGCAGGATTGTATTTTGGAATATTTATGCTTGTAAAGTACGAAGTTTTAGGTTTTATACCAGACCATATAGGCGATTTATTCGAGCAAATGTATTTAACACACAAATGGCAAGGCTGGTTTGAACTTTTTGCCGAATGGGCTATGGAACTTGCAAACTCTAACTTTTTTATTGCATTTTTTGGCTTTTTGCCATTTTTAGCAATTTGCTTGTTGCTTATAGTATTTGAAGGATTATTAGTTATAATTACAGGTTTAATTAACCTTGTTTACGGTCTTTTATACATAGTATTTGCTTTCGTAGTTATAATCGGCTTATACATACTTGTTCCACCTGCTATAGCAATAGGCGCAGGGTATTTAATGATACGCCAACGCTACAACGCATACGACGAAGTTGTGTTACAAACGATTTTATGTGTTTTAGGTTGTGTTTTAGCAGTTGTGTTATGCATAATATATTTTTACGCTTGTTTTAATTACATTTAAAAATTAATAAATTAAAAGCACTCTGCAGAGTGCTTTTTTTATGTGATTTTTTGCTTGTAATAAATTTTATTCCCTAAACTGTTGACTGTATAAAGTTTTATATCTTCCGTTTAAGTCAAGTAATTCTTCGTGAGTGCCTTGCTCGGTAATAACTCCGTTTTCAACTACTGCTATTTGATTAGCGTGTTTAATAGTTGATAGCCTATGCGCAACTACGATTGTTGTTCTTCCCTTGCAAAGTTCATCAAGTGATTGTTGAATTAAAATTTCGGTTGAGTTGTCAAGCGCACTCGTCGCCTCGTCTAAAATTAGAATAGGTGGATTTTTCAAAAATACTCTTGCAATAGAAAGCCTTTGCTTTTGCCCACCAGAAAGCTTGACGCCACGCTCGCCTATTATCGTATCGTAGCCCTTTTCAAGCGTCATAACGTAGTCGTGAATATTTGCGCGCTTTGACGCTTGTATAATTTCTTCTTCGGTTGCATCGGGGTTTCCGTATAAAATGTTATCTTTTATACTCGAATTAAATAAATATACGTCTTGCTGAACAATGCCTATGCTTTTACGTAACGACTGCATCGTTATATCTTTAACACTAACGCCGTCGACTAAAACGTCACCATTTTCAACCTTGTAAAAGTTAGGTATTAAATGACATATCGTCGTTTTGCCACCACCACTTGAGCCGACGAGTGCAAAAATTTGCCCTTTTTCAACGCTAAACGACAAGTCTTTTAAAACTTCTTTTTCTTCGCCGTAACTAAACGTTACGTTTTTAAATTCGATATTACCTTGTACGTTTTCAAGAGGTTTTGCCGACGGATTGTCCGTTTCAATAGGCGTGTCCATTATTTCAATAAACCGTTGAAACCCAGTCGTCCCATTTTGAAATTGCTCCATAAACATAATAAGTTGTCTAACGGGCGATAAAAAGATATTTATTGAAACGATAAATACTGAATAATCGCCAAGCGCAATATGACCTGCGTATAAAAATAAGCCACCTGCTATTAAAACTACTACGTTAAAAATTTCGGTAACAAAAGTGGTAGTCGAGTGAAAAATGCCCATAAAATGGTACGCCCTTTTCCTTGCTTTAACGAATCTTTCGTTGCCCTGTTCAAACTTTTCAATTTCCTTTTTAGAGTTTGTGTACGCTTTAGTAACCCTAATACCCGAAATGCTACCTTCAAGCGATGCGTTAATTTGCGCTACTGCACGTCTACTTTCCATCATAGCGTTACGCATTTTTTTACGAACTAAAAATGAAATAACAAGTAAAAACGGTACGCATAAAAATATAATCAAGGTTAGCGTTACGTTAATAGTCATTAAGTAGATAAAAGCAGCAATAAACGAGATTGATGAAATTATTATAGTTTCGGGTCCGTGGTGCGCAAGTTCGCTAACGTCGTTTAAGTCGTTAGTCATACGCGACATAAGTTTGCCCGTTTCGTTGCTATCGTAAAACTTATACGGTAATTTTTGAAGATGTTTAAACATATCACTACGCATTTTTGCTTGCATTTTTACGCCTACGATATGTCCACAATATTGAATAAAGTAGTTTAATAACATTCTAATAACGTAAATTACTAAAAGCGTTATGCCAAAAGTTATAATAAGTTCAACGTTTTTATTAGGTATAAAATCGTTTAGCATTTGCCTTGTAATGATAGGATACACCATACCAAGTAGCGATACGGCAAGCGACGCCAACATATCAAGGGCAAACATGAATTTATGTGGTTTATAGTAAGATAAAAATCGTTTTAACATAAGTGCTCCTTAAGTTTATTGTATCATAACAAGACAAAAAAATAAATAGTATAAAACATTTTTTTAAATTAAAAAGGCAAACTTTGTGAGTTTGCCTTTTATTTATTAAGTTTTAATCTTTATTTATAAACTTTTTTTGCCAAGAATATTTATTGCATTTTGGACATTTCATATATCTTGTTCTACCAAGGTGCATTGCCATAAATACGCTTTTATACGACGGAATATATTTATTTTGACAATGCTTACACTCATAGTAGCCTGCCGTTTGTTCTATTTTAATTAAGAAAGGCAAAGCAACGATTAAAGGAATTAGCCCTACGAATACGATAACTACCTTTATCCACTCTTGTATTTTAACAAAACTTGCAATTAGCGAACACGCTAATAAAACGACTACGCAAGATATTCCTACTGCAAATTCTAATTTTAAAAGCATTTTATCTGCTTTTTCTTTTTGTTTTGCCATTTCAATTAAGTTGTTTTCTAATTGTTTGTTATAATTATCCATATTTAAAACCTCCCCAGTCAACAATTCGTTTACGGTAATTTTTAAAATTTTGCAAAGTTCAAGCATAATTGACGAGTCGGGCAACGCCCTGCCCGTTTCCCATTTAGAAACTGCCCTATCGGTAATGTTTAACTTTTCAGCAAGTTGCATTTGCGTTAAGTCGACTGCCTTTCTACGCTCGGCTATAAAATTACCTATTTTAATTAAGTTCATAACTGCCTCCTTACAATATTAGTATAACTTAATTTTATTAAATTACCACGAACCGTTGGTTGAGTTTGGGAGTTTTCAACCATAAGTAGAATTTTATTTATTGTACAACAAATAAAAAAAGGTTGTCAAATTAGAATATAAGTTATAATTCACTAAAGCGTATTATGCCAAGTATAAAGTATATACGAAGTGTATTTCATATCCTTAAGATATTTCATAATATTATTATTTCACTTATACCTTTAGGTATAAATTTCATTGAAAAAGCCTTGATGTGTATCAAGGCTTTTAAAAATAACACCACGTGATGGTGTTATTTTTATTTATGGTGTGGGCAACAAGTTTCTGCACCTTATTTCATTATTTATTTTCTTTTGCCGTGTTAATTGATGCAACCAAAACTCGCCTTATCGTGCCACAGTTATTATAAATGGTTTTAACGTCTTCTTTAGTTGTTAAGTTTGCTTTAACAAACAACTCTAACCAATATTCAGTTTCAAAACATTCTTTTAGTGCAATTTGCAATTTTGCAGTAAAATCTGCTTTTCCGTGAGCGTAATTCGCTTCACGAATATTTGCGCCAATAGATGTTGCACTGCGTTCAAGTTGATTAACAAGCGAGTAATGACCTTTTATTGTTTCACAAAATTGAATTACATTAACAGCCAAAGACATTGATAAATCTAATAATTTGTTTTCTTTCATATAACACCTTTCATTAGTGTACCATATAAAATGAAATATTTCAAGAAATATGAAATAATTAAAATTATGAAATTTTTGCTTTGCAAAAATGAAATAAAATTTATACCATAATATACGAAGTATATTTCATATCCTTAAGATATTTCATAATATTATTATTTCACTTATACCTTTAGGTATAAATTTCATTGAAAAAGCCTTGATGTGTATCAAGGCTTTTTCTGGTGTGGGCAACAAGACTTGAACTTGCACGGTTACCCATATGAATCTGAAACATACGCGTCTGCCATTTCGCCATGCCCACGATTATTTTTCGTCTATAATTTTATAGCCCCTTTCTTCAAGCCAAACAAGCGCCATGTCTACCCATTTTGGATAGTCTTTCGCCATTTGCTCTAAATAAGGTAAGCCTGTGTTGTACACGCTTTGTTCCCCTATACTCATACCGTGTGCGCCCTTTTCAAATACGTGAATTGCAAACGGTACGTTTGCATCGTCGTACGCCATAGCAAGTTTTAAACTGTTTTGACAAGGAACGGTCCTATCTTCAAAAGTTGAAACGATAAAGCAAGCAGGGCTTTCATTTGTAACTAATTTTTCTAAACATAAGCTTTGTTTAAGAGTTTCGTCGTCGCCACACAAATTCCTAAACGA
>JAZRCS010000019.1:0-4555 GCA_045659885.1 Christensenellaceae bacterium | reverse complement strand
ACTTAATTACGAATTCGCCCTTCTTTATGTCTTTAAGCGCAAATTTGTGTCCTGCAGGTATATTGCCGTTTTCTACAAGGCTAATACCAACGTTGTCTTTTTCGTTAATAATTACTGTGTTGTTCATATCTTCCTCTCATTATGTTTTTTAACAAGGCACATACCTTGCCATTTTAAGTATTTTAACACACCTTAAAGCGTAAAGTCAATACTTTAAGTATATTTTTAAAAAAATATAAACGCCTAAACTTTACGTTTAAGCGTTTGTCTTTATTTATCGTTTTTTTGTATAAATTCTTTGATTAAATCAAAAATTTCATCGCTAATTACGTGCTCGACACGACAAGCGTTATCTTCGGCTAACTCTTGACTTGCGCCAAGTAAAATAAAGGCCTTGGTTATTATTTCGTGGCGTTCAAAAATTTTATTCGCCGTATCGTAACCCTTTTTAGTCAATTTTAAAAAATCGTTTTCAGTCGCCGTTAATAAACCTTGCTTTTTTAATAAGTTAATTCCCCTTGATACGCTTGACCTTGCATAATTTAACTCTTCGGCAACGTCGATTGCCCTTACCTTGCCGTTACGTTTATGCAGTTTTAATACCGTTTCAAGATACATTTCTTGCGATTCGCTACTTTTCATTTTTCACCTTATATTTGAATATACAATTTAATCTTTAAGCCCTAAAATTCTTGACGCGTTTTTATAAAATACGTGTTCTTTTTCGTCTTCAGTTAACAAAAAGTCAAATGCAACTGCGCCTACGTACATGCCAAAATTATACAAAGTATAATCAGTACCAAAAATTTGCCTTTCTTTACCAAATAAGTCTATAGCGTGGCGTAACGTACCGTGTCTAACTAAGCCCCCACCCGACCAGTCTAAATAGTAGTTTTCAAACTTTTCCATACGGTTAAATTGATGGCGCAACATTTCGCCGTCACAAGGGTGTGCCCCTACGAAAATCATATTTTTAAAATGACCAACCATTTCGTCTATTTTTTGCGCAGTTTCTTGACTTTTAGTCGGCGCGTGAATACTTACAACCATTTTGTAATGGTCGCAAACTTCTAAAATATCGTACAATTCTTTACCAGCAGTTAAGAAAGACCAACCGTGTAAATAAGGGACTAATTCGCCTACTAATTTTACGCCTAACTTGTGCATTCTTTCAACTTCTTCAATAGACTCTTTGACGTAACTTGGGTGTATGTGAAAACCGGGTATATAAAAACCGTCGAATTGCTTTTGCAAGTCTAACGCAGTATCGTTTAAATCTTTAATATATTCCCACGTTGGAGCAAGATTTTTGCCGGCAACTACCGAGCCACAAGCCTTGTAGCAACCAAAACTTACAAGTTCTTCTTTTATTCTTTCACTTGATATAATCAAGTGGTCACGCTGACGGACACCTTTATGTGGATGTATGTGAAAATCTATAATTTTATAATCTTTCATAATTATTGCCTTCTAAATTTTGTTATTCAATACCTAATAACCTTGATGCGTTTTTGTAAAATACGTACTCTTTTTCTTCTTCAGTTAACGAATAATTTAACGCAACGCCACCTACGAACATAGCAGGATTACAAGTTGGATAATCCGAGCCAAAAACGTGTCTTTCCTTACCGAACAAGTCGATTGCATAACGCAATAAATCGTTTCTAACTAATCCACCACCCGACCAGTCTAAATAGTAGTTTTCGTACTTTTCCATACGGTCAAAATTGCGTTTTTGCGTTTCGCCTTTATCAGGGTGTGCGCCTACGAAAATCATATTTTTAAAACGACTAACCATTTCGTCCATTTTGTCAAGCGCTAACGGGTCGGCAGACGGCGAGTGAAAATTAACAATCATACCGTAATGGTCGCAAACTTCTAAAATTTCGTACAAATTATTGCCTGCAGTCGCAAAAGACCAACCTTGTAAATAAGGGACTAATTCGCCAACCAACTTTACGCCTAATTTATTCATCCTTTCAATTTCTTCAATAGACTGTTTTACATAGTTTGGGTGAATATGAAAACCTGGAATATAAAAACCGTCGTAAAGTTCTTTTAATTTTAACGCCTCGTCGTTTAAAGCCTTAATATCTTCCCACAATGGATTAGTATTATTGCACGTAATTACCGAGCCACACGCTTTATAATATCCTAATTTTTTAAGGTCGGTTAACGTGTTTTGATACGACATATTTGAGTTTTCAATATGCTGGCAAATATTTGTATTATTCGTTAAAAACGGATGTATGTGAAAATCTATGATTTTATAATCTTTTAAATCTTTCATTATTTGCTCCTTTTTTTCATTTTACATTAATTTTACAAATTAATCAAGGGTAAAACCTAAGAATATTCAAGTAAAATCACAAAAATAATAATATTTTACAAAAAATATCAATTTACTAATGACAAAACGATTTTTTTATGTTACAATATCGTTGTATAAAGTAAAAGATATCTTTTTAAAGATATTTCGTCTTATTTCATACGCAAAAAAGATTATATTATTAAGGAGAATAAAAATGAACAAAATTTTTGACCCTGCTACTACGTTTAACTTTAAGCCTGCAGATTACGTTCCTTTTAAAGATAGGGAACTTTGCGAAAAGTTAAGAAAAATTAGTGGAACTGATTTAGAAAAGCACTCTAACCCTGATTTTAACATTAAGGTTATGATGAACCCACACCCAGTTCTTATTGCAACTTTATTTGAAAGAATTAAAGCGGCAAGCGACGCTGGTAGAAAAATTACTTTAATTTTAGGTAACCCTGAACCAGATACTTATATTCCACTTGCTCAACTTATCAACTACTTTAAAGTTGACTGTAAAAACGTTCACTTGTTTGCTATGGACGAATGGGCTGACCAAGACGGTAATATCGCTCCTGAAACTTACCAAGCAGGTTTTGCACACTCAATGCTTAAATATTTGGTATACCAAATTGATGAAAAATTACGTATGCCTTTAGAAAACGTACACTACCCAACTAACAAAAACATCAACAGTTATTCTGATATGATTACTGACTGTGGCGAAGGTGGTGCTGACATTTGTTCTTCTTCACCTGGTTGGACTGGACATATGGCGTTTATCGACCCAGTTCCTGATTTCTTCCCTAAAGGATTTGACCCAAGCGTTGAACCTACTAAAGAAATGATTGACGAATGGCTTAATATGAAAGCACGTATCGTTGAACTTCACCCATTAACGGTTGCTCAAAACTCACTTCACGGTGTATTTGGTCAATCTGGTTATATGGCAGACGTTCCACCAAAGGCTGCAACTATCGGTCCTATCGACGTTAAAAACGCAAGGGAAAGAATTGAAGTTCACGCACTTTTAACTAACGGTACTTTCTCTTCATGGCAAAGAATGACAAGCCGTCTTGTTCTTCACGGACCTGTAACTCCACTTATTCCAAGTTCAATGCTCCAAACTATGAAAACTCAAGTTTACGTAAGCGAAGAACTTGCTGCTCCATTTGAATGTTGGGAAAAAGTTGGTTACTAATTTTTAATTAACTTAATAAAGATTTATAAACTTAAAGCCGATGCAATTGCATCGGCTTTGTTTTTTAAGTTTATTCGGGTTTTCTTGCTAAAGTATAGTTGTCGTAAGTTCTATCTTGCAACTCTTTGATAGGATGTTGTTTAACCATAAAACGATAGTCTTTTTCGTTTTCTTTAATATAGTCGTCAATAACGACGTGGCTTGGAACTTGCTTTTCGTTTTTTATAAATTTGTTTTGATATTTATAAAAATCGGCGTCTTTTGGCAAGTCGTTGATATCAATATAACCTTCTTTGTCCTTAGTGTTAGTAACGGTATTTTTAAGCACTTTTCTAACGTAGTCGATATTGTCGTGGAATTTTAAAAGTTCAGGGAACTCGCCGTTTCCTACTACTTGTTCGTAGTCTTTATTTTCGTACTTGAATAAAAGTTCTTTTGCTAAATGAAGGTGTGCGATTTCTTGTTCTAAAAGTCTTTCCCAAATACTTCTTATACGCTCGTTTGTTTCGTCTTTATACATTGAATAGTACAAGTAACACTCGATATATTCGTGCATTAATAAACTTTCATAGTAAGTTGCCGTTGGGTCGATTAAACTACCATATTCGGTAACGTGTTGTTCTTCTACCATAGCAATTTCCGTATACAATTCTCTACCCTTTTGATTTTTGTAAAACGCACCTAAATTCATATAATAGTTCATTGTTTGTTGTTCGGCTGCCGTAATTATTGATACGTCAAGACGTGTCATTAAATCGTCTTTTTTATCGTCGATTGAAAAGTTTACAGCGTCGTATGGGTGTCTATGGTGTGATATAGTTGGTCTTGCTGGCATAATTTCGGTATATTTGCCAACAAGCGTTTCGGCCTTTATATGAAAGTCGTTATCAAGCATATCAGCGTAACGGTATAAGTGGTCAAAGTCTTCTAAGAGCGCAAAATCAAGCGCTTTTTTAAACTCTTTGTTTTTAGTTCTTTGCGCTAAATGAGCCGTTAAATCTACGGCTAATTGTTCGTACGCTATGGTCGTTTCAAGCATA
>JAZRCS010000018.1:0-15981 GCA_045659885.1 Christensenellaceae bacterium | reverse complement strand
AAACCTTGTGTAAGTTTTTCACCAAACGGAATTTGTGAAGTTAATAACGTGTTTAACATAATAACCCCCGTTAATTCCTAATAATCATTTGTAAAACAGAAATTACGTGTTGACGTAAGTATTGTGGTTCGATTACGTTGTCAACACAACCAAGCCTTGCGCTGTTAATAGCATCTTGTTTATCTGCATACTTATCTTTTAATTTATTAATTTGTTCTTGTTCTATTACGCCAAATTCGCAAGCAACACCTAAATCACCGTCTAAAAGTGAAATTTTACTGTCGCAAAAAGCGTATGAATATCTAACACCAAATTCTTTTGATACAAATGCCGAATATCCAAGACCTATTGCCTTGCCGTATACAACAGAAACGATATCAACGCCTTTTAAAGCATATAACATATTAGCAAATTCTGCTAAAACAGGAGTTTTTGCCGTAGCAAAATCTTCTTTAATACCTTTAGTATTAATTAAGTTTACCATAGGCATATTATTATCGTTAACGTAGTTTACGAAGTTTTTAATTTTTAAAACGTTTAAAAGATTTAAAGAAACGCCTTCTTCTTCGCCGTCGAATATAATTGACGCTACAGAAACGCCTCCTACTCTACCAACGCACGTGATAACTTCTTTAGCGTAGCCAGAATTAAGTTCAACAAAGGTATCTTTATCAAATAACGCTGTAATTAAGTTTTTAGCGTCTTTTTTACCGTTTAAAACTATTGCGCTACGGTTCAAATCGTCGCTTGTGTCTTCTAAAATTGAAGTGTATTCAGGTATAACTTTATATATTTTTAAGATACAATCCTTTACGTTTGTAATATCTTTTACAGTAAAAGTTGCAATACCGTTTTCTGCTTTATCGCCACCGATTGCGCTTTTTTCGACACCGTTTACACTTGCAGAAATAACTTGTGGACTTGTGTACGACACAACGTTGTTACCTACTAAAATCGTGTAATCGCATATAGCCGTTAATATTGATAACGAGCCGTATACGTCGCCAACGACTACTGCAAATTGTGAAACTACGCCTTTTAACGCCGTAGCAGTAGATAAAACTTGCGCTAAACCTTCCATTACCCCAACACCTTCGCCTACTTGTACGCCTTGACTTTCAAGCAAATAAATAACGGGTACGTTTGACTCACCTGCCTTAATAAGACAATTGTTTATTTTTTCACAATTAGCCTTACTTAAACTGCCGTTTAACACCTTGCCGTTTTGAGCAACGATATAAACGGGATAATCGTCAATTCTTGCGTAACCCGTAACAACGCCAAGACCGTCTAAATCTTCTTCGTAAAATTCGTTTTTACCAAAAGAAAATGCGTTAAGCTCAACAAAACTATTTTCGTCAATGATAGAAGATATCATTTTTCTAACGTCTGTAGACGCTTCGTAAAGTTTTGCTTTATTTACGTTTAACTTTTCAAAAATATCCATTTTTAGCCTCCAAAATATTTTCCCAACATATTATATCACACAAATATAAATTTTGCAATAATATGTTAAAAATTTGCCTTAAAAATTTATATCCTTTTAAAATAAATTTTAAATACGAAAAACTCACGGAAAACAATTTTACCGTGAGTTAACTTTATTTATTTTTGTTAACGCTTGCTAAAGGTTATTAAACGGGACTATTATGAGTTTCTGCAGGGTCTTCTCTCATAATTTTTTTATCTTTTAAAACTATTCCTTTACAAACCATCTTTTTGCCGTATTTTTGTTTTATGTTAAGTATCGTATCGTTTAATTTATCACGTTTTAGTGAATTTTCGTCGTCAAAAGTAATTTGTTCTTGATTAATAACAAACCCACTAACCGAAACGCCTAACGTCCTAATTGAAAACGGCTCTTTAAATTCTTTTTTAAATAGTTCAATTGCTGTTTTAGAATAATCTTCGGGAAGTTTTGACGGACTACTTAATTTACATTGTCGTGTTATGCTTTTCAACGTATTATCCCTTACGTAAATAGATAAAACGCTCGCTTTATTAAGATGGGCTAAACTTACCCTTTCAGCTACGCTTTCACAAAGAATTGAAAAAACTATTTTAACGTCTTCGTAATTTTGCAAATCCCTATAACTCGTAAGTGAATTACCAACCGATTTTACTTCGTCGTCTTCGTTGTATTTAAGTACGGGCGAAAGGTCTAATCCAAGCGCGTAATCGTGCAAAATCCCACCCCATTTACCAAATTTATTTTCTAAAAAATCTCTATCGGTGTTTGCTAAATCACCTATCGTTTTTATATTGATTTTAGTTAGTTTTTGAGTAGTTGAACGCCCTATGTACAACAAATCACTTGCAGGCAACGACCATATTTTTTCTTTAAAATTTTCTTGACTTATGACTGTTACTGCGTCAGGTTTTTTCATGTCCGAGCCGAGTTTTGCAAAAACTTTATTAAAACTTACGCCACACGATATAGTTAAACCTAATTCCCTTTTTACTTGTTCTTTAATTTTATAGGCAATTTCTTCGCCACTACCAAATAGTTTAACCGAGCCTGTAACGTCAAGCCAACACTCGTCAATACCAAAACTTTCGATATAATCGGTGTATTGTAGGTAAATATTTTTAACAAGTTTAGAATATGCGTCGTAATGAGAGTGATGCGCCTCAACTAAAATTAATTCTGGACATAACTTTTGCGCTTCACGGATAGTCATACCCGTTTTTACACCTAATTTTTTAGCATTTTCACTTTTTGCTAAAATTATACCGTGTCGTGATTCAATATTACCACAAACTCCCACGTACTTGCCTTTTAGCGTGGGGTTTAATAAGCATTCTACCGATGCGTAAAAATTATTTAAATCTGCGTGAATTATTACTCTCATTTTTCTTCTTTTTAAATAAATTTTCTATTTTATCGCCGTTTTTATATAAATATACGGCTATTATTATCGTAATTGAAATAATTATTATCCAAAGCAAAATTCCCCACCAAGTATCGTAAGGAATTATATTGCCGTTTATAGAATAAGTCGTTGTAAAAACAGATACTACTCTACAAATTATAATCATAATTATAAAATATAGCGTATTCATTGACGAAAGCCCTGCAACAAAACATAATATATCGTCGGGAAAAAATGGAAACAAAAACATAAAAGTCAATATAATTTTATCTTTATTTTGTATCTTTTCAAGCCAAGAATTTATGGTTTTTTCACCAAATAAATAACAAACGAATTTATGTCCTAATATTCTACCTATAAAAAAACCGACTAAAGAACCTGATAAAACACCTATTAAACTATAAATGGACGCACTTAACGGTCCAAACAAATAAACGCCTGCTAAGACAGTTACAAATCCCGGTATCGGCAAAATTACGACTTGTAAAAACTGAATTAAAATGTATACTATAACGGCGCTACGGCCAAAACTTGCAACGTAATTTCTAAAGCCTTCAATAGAGTTAATTTTTTCTAATATGCCACTAATTTTCATAAAGTATAAAACAAGTAACGATATTACTATAAAAATTAACGTCGTTATAGAAATTTTAAACACTATATCATTGTTTTTAAAAGAATAAATTATGCACGTTACGACAATAGCCAATATAATTGCAACTATAAAAAATTCAATGATTTTTTTATATTTATATAAAAAACCGTAGTAATAAGTGTTAAGATACAAAACGGAAAATATAATCGTTAAAAAGGATAATAGCGTTAAGGTTATTACGTTTAAAGAAATGATTAATACTCTTTTATTATTCATATAGAAAGTATATGTTTTTACAGTTAGAATTAATCATAAATTTTATTTTTTTAGACAAAAAGACGGATAAGTTCCGTCTTAAAAATTAAAATGGTAAAGATTTTTTAATTTTATCTATTTCACCCCTTGCAATTTTATCACAAGCATTATTCTTTTCGTTATCACTATGCCCTTTAACTTTAATAAATTTGACGTTATGAACTTTAGTAAATTCAACGATTGATTTCCAAAGTTCTACGTTTTTAACGTCCTTTTTATCAGCAGTTTTCCACCCCGATAAAATCCATGTGTTAATTCTGCCGTCAATAAAAGGTGATACGGCGTATTGAGAGTCACTATAAAGTATAACTTCACAAGGCTCTTTTAACCTTTTTAAACCTTCTAAAATAGCCGTTAATTCCATTTTATTATTAGTAGTATTAAGCTCGCCACCACTAAAAGCTTTTTCAACTCCGTTAAAGATAAGTATTGACGCCCAACCACCTATTCCGGGATTGCCCGAGCACGCGCCGTCCGTGTAAATTTCAACTAATTTCATAAATTAATTATATAACGCTACTAAGCATTTGTCAACACCATTTAATTGTAATTTTTAATTAAAATTATATATAATAACTTAGTTTTTCTATTGACAACTCACAAGTTAAATGTTAAAATCTAACTACTAAATAATGAATTATGGAGATTACTTATGAGCAATTTAAAAGTTGGTTTTAGTAGAGTAAATGCAAATCCCCCACTTGGATATGAAATTGCAGGCTATTACGTTAAAAGATACGCTAAAGGCTATTTAGACGATATAACCGTAGGCACGTTATTATTACAATTTGGCGATACTAAAATCGCTATGATTAGTGTTGACGTTTGTGGTTTAAATGAAGATTTTGGCATTGACGTTTCTTTAATGATTGAAAAAGCAACTAATATTCCAAAGGAAAACGTATTTTTATCTGCAACGCATACTCACACGGGTCCCGTTGTAACTTACGACCCTGCAAGATACGGCGTTAGCGAACATCTTACTACATATATTAAATTTTTAAAAGAAAGAATTGTTGATAGCGTAGTTTTAGCCTTAGCCGACGTTAAGGAGGCTAAAATGGGCTACATTTACGGTTATGCACCTGAAAGAGTTGCTTATATTAGACGTTATATGATGAAAGACGGTACAACTTTTACCTGTCCACCGATTGACGACCCTAATATCGATTATCCGCTTGGAACGCTTGACCAAAGAGTTAACGTTTTAAGATTTGATAGAAAAGACGCTCCTTCAATCGTTGCCGTAAACTATGGTTTACACGCCGACACTATTAACGGTGAATTAGTTTCAGCTGACTTCCCAAGCGTTATGGCTAAAACTTTAGAAAAGGCGCTTGACGGCGTTAAATGTATTTTCTTTAACGGTGCTGAAGGCGACGTTGGTAGCACTAACGTTCACCCTACTAAAGGCGATATGAACGATACGGAAATTTCTTTTGATAACGAAATGAAGTCGCCTGGTATGGCAAGATTTATAGGTCGCGCACTTGCTGGCACTGTTTTACAAGTTTACGATAAAGTTCACTACGTTGACGTTGACGACGTTAAAATAGTTTCAAAATATATTGATATTCCGTCAAATATGCCTACCCCTGAAGAAATGCCACTTGCTAAGTTATACAAACAACTTCACGAAGAAGGTAAAGACGACCAAATTCCGTTTAAAGCAATGCAATTAACTACTGCCGTTGCCGACGCTTGTAGAAAATGCCGTTTAGAAAACGGTCCAGAATTCTTTAAAATTAGACTTACTGCCGTTAAAATAGGTAGCGTTGTTTACTTAGGTATTCCTGGTGAACCGTTTACTGATATCGGTGTTGAAATTAAAAAGGCTGAAGGTTGGAATTTAATTATGCCAACTGCTTTAACTAACGGAAATATCGGTTACTTCCCTATGAAATCGGCTTACGACGAAGGTGGTTACGAAGCAAAAACTTCTAACTTTAAAGCCGGCGTTGCTGAAATCATCATAGAAAACGCAATTCAATTATTAAACGAACTTAAATAAGGAGAAATTATGAGTAATTTTAAAGTTGGCTATTCAATATTAAACGCAAACCCTAAACTTGGCACACCTTTATGTGGTTATTATATTCACAGGTATGCAAGTGGTTTTGTTAACGATTTAACAGTATCAACTATTGCTGTAAATAAAAACGACAAAACTATTGCAATTATCAGCATTGACCATTGTATTTGCACTAATAATTTTCTTAATAGAATAATAAATTCCGTATCAAGCAAAACAAATTTAACTAAAGAAAATTTATTTATATCGTTAACACATACTCATACGGGTCCTGGTTATAATTTAGACTACGATACCGAAGAAGAAAAACAAGCAACTGACGATTATTACGACTTTTTAATTAGCCGTGTTACGGACAGTGTAATTTTAGCAATCAACGACTTAAAAGATGCTAAAATGGGCTACATTTACGGCTACGCACCTGAAAGAGTTGCTTATATTAGACGTTATATGATGAAAGACGGTACAACTTTTACTTGTCCACCTATTGACGACCCTAATATTGATTATCCACTTGGTACGCTTGACCAAAGAGTTAACGTTTTAAGGTTTGATAGAAAACACGCTCCTACCGTTGTTCTTGTTAACTACGGTATTCACGCTGATACAGTTAACGGTGATTTAGTTTCTTCTGACTTTATAGGCTTTTTGCGTGATACGGTAGAAAAAGCACTTGACGGTGTACAAACTATGTTTATAGGTGGCGCTCAAGGCGACGTTGGTAGCACTAACGTTCACCCTACTAAAGGCGATATGAACGATACGGAAATTTCTTTCGATAACGAAATGAAATCACCTGGTATGGCAAGATTCGTTGGTCGCGCTCTTGCTGGCACGGTTTTACAAGTTTACGATAAAGTTCATTACGTTGACGTTGACGATATTGATTTAGTATTAAAAGATTTTAAAGTTCCATCAAATATGCCAACGCCTGACCAAATTCCAACTGCTAAACTCTACACTAAACTTCACGCTGAAGGTAGAGACGACGAAATTCCATTTAAGGCAATGCAATTAACTACTGCCGTTGCCGAGGCAAAGAGAATTTGTAAATTAGAAAACGGCCCTGAATATTTTGATATGACTTTAACCGGTCTTAAAATAGGTTCTGTTGCTTTAGTTGGTATCCCTGGCGAACCTTTTACCGATATCGGCGTTAGAATTAAACAAGCCGAAGGTTGGAATTTAATTTTACCTTGTTGTTTAGTTAACGGCTCTTTAGGATACTTCCCTACTAAGTCGGCATACGATGAAGGTGGCTACGAAGCGTGTGGCTCAAAATTTAAAGCAGGTGTTGACGACGTTATAGTTGATAATGCTATTGAACTTTTAAATGGATTAAGAAAGTAAAAACTATATAAAAAGGCGTAGTTTGATTGACTACGCCTTTTACATTGAAAATTAAACAAAAATATAAATATTAACGATAAACCACAACGTTTGCGTAGCAAACATTTCATAGTGCAACTATTTCATTTGTTGTCAAACAAATTTCACAAATCCATAAGGATTTATTTAGTTGTCGCAATTTCTTTTAGAAATAGCGACTTGCGTGTTCTCATCGCCTCAAGGTAAAAAAATAACAGCCCATAAAAATGGACTGCTATTTTTTGGCAGGGGAGACGCGATTCGAACACGCAACCTACGGTTTTGGAGACCGCTACTCTACCGTTGAGCCACTCCCCTAAGACTAAAACATTATACAATAGTTTAAAATTTTAGTCAACAAAAATACCGTTAAAAAAACAAGTATTTATTAAATAATTTATTCGCCACGCTTTTCGTCAATATACGTTGCTTGTAAATCGGAAAGGTGTAAAAGTAAAATTAATGGATAAATTGCAAAAGCCTCGCTAATAGAATTGTCGCCACCCTTTACGCGAGTGTCAAATCCACCCATATGCCAGTTAATCGCCATTGCTTCTTCCCTTGTTAAACGAATAAATCCGTTTATTATGTAAACTGACTTTTCACCGTGTCCGTACGGTAATAATTCACTTTTAACGTAATGTTCTTTTTGTAACCACGCGCCGTTTTCTTTTACGTTACGTAATTCAGTTTTATAAAAATCAATCTTACACAAATCGTGTAAAAGAGCGCAAATTGCTATCGTTTCTTTTGAAATTACCCTTTCAAAATCTTCGCCATATTCGTTTATAGCATTTTTTAACAATCTATAATATACGTTTACGCTATGTTCGCAAAGTCCACCAGCGTAAGCACAATGATATCTTGTGCTTGCAGGAGCAGTAAAAAAGTCGCTTGCAAGCAAATAGTTAAGCAATTTATCTGCTCCTTCACGCTTAATATTTTCGTTATAAATTTTTATAAATTCTTCTTTTTTAGTCATAGTTTACCTTATTTATGATTTGTTAGATGCCTTTTGAATTAAACTTGAAATTAACGCGCTTATTGAATTATCGCCCCAACCTGGTATTAAAGTATCAAGTTTTAATTTATCTTCAGGACTAAAAACAATAATTTTGTAACTAATTAATTCGTTACAACTTGCGCTACTTAAACCACTTGTTAACCTATCTGGTATTTCCGATATAGGAATTTCACTTACGGTGGTATATTCGCCACCATCGGCCTTTGATTTATCTAAACTATTAAATACACCACTATTTAATTTTTCTTCGGTATAAATATCGCCAAGCGTAAACTCGCTTGAATTTAAACCTTCGTTACTAAATTGTTCAAGCGTTTTATCGGCTAATTTTAGACTTAACGAATTTAATTCTTCATACTCGATTGTACATAAACTATCGCAACCGTTATGAGTATGTTTTTTCTTCCAAACGCCTTCAACCTTTTCGTAACCGAATAAGTCGCCAAGTTTTACTAATTTTAATTCGTTTTCTAAGTTGTTAATATTTTTATCTTTAATTGCCTTTAATAAACTTAACGAATTATCGTCAATTTCAACTATATCACCAACTTTTAACTCGTCAACTTTACTTGCCAACTCGCCTATTTTATAATTTTGTAATGCCTTTAAAAGTGAAGTTCCCGAACAGTCAATTACGTCTTTTAAATATAAATCGTTGACTTTGTTTTTAACGTTAAACGTTCCGTTAATAATATCTTTAAACTGCATATCGTCAATAATTGAATTAACTGCGTCAACAAGCGTACCGTCTTCATAGTGATAATGAACTCCGTTTGGACAATTATCATCACATAATTCACCTTTTTCAACAATTTTTTGATGATTAAGAAGTTCGTAAATATACACGTCGTCAAATAAAGTTTCAATAGACTTACCATTAATAAAGTCGTTAAGTTCTGCATCGGCAAAAATATTTTCTAATACCGAAACTTTTTGCTCGCCGTTATACCAGTAATCTTCACTTTCATTATAAGTGTAATTCATTATTTCGCCTAATTTTACGCCGTACACGAGTACGTCTAAGTCTAACGTACCGTTACGTAAATCGCTAAGCGTATATTCGTATAAATTAAACGTAATTTTATCAATAACGCTATCTATTACTAAATCGTTTCCGTTTATATCTGTCCATTTTAAATTAACGTTATCGTAAACGTATCCTAATATGCTACCTATTTTAATATCGTTAATAATAGTTTGCACGTCTAAATTACCGTTAATAGCATCTTTAAACGATAAGTTAGATAATTTATTGTATAAATCATTTACGTATTCGTTTGAAGAATTTACCCAGTAATAATTAGGCTCGTGACCATCGTGAGTACAATTAACGTCGCAATAGCCTACGTGGTTAATCGCAGTATATCCAAACGCCTTGCCTAAGTACATATCTTTCATTAAATCGTCAATTTCAAAATTGCCACTCATTAGGTCTTTTAAAGTTAAATCATATAAATTTGAATTAATTTCGCCTTTAAGTGATACTTTTTCAATTTCAACGTAAACGCTATTGCCGTCACACGTCATTAAGCCTTTATGTGCAGGACAATCACTGCCGTTATTATCACATAAAACCTTTTCACACCAAGCACTGTTAACGTATTTATAACCCATAAGTTCGCCGACTTTTAAATCGTTTAAAGCACTCATAACGTCAAGATTGCCGTTCATAGCGTCTTGCAACGAAAGATTTGATAAATTATTAATTAAAATTGAAACGTCTTGACCATTTGCATCTTGCCATAAATAGTTTGGACTATGTCCGTCGTGCGTGCAGTCAACGGTACAATAATCACTACTATTTATAATTTGATTACCAAAAGCGTAACCTAAATAAATACCGTCACAAAGCAAAGTAACGTCAAACTGACCTTTTTTCAATTGATTTACGTTTAAATCGTATAAATTACTCATAATTTTACCGTTTAAAGTTAAATCGTTAAATTGTTGATAAGTCGTACCGTTTTCGCCAGAAATTTTGTCGTACCATTTTCCGTTACAGTCGTTTAAACTATTGTGAACTTTACAAGTAGTAGAATAATTACATTTATATTTAGATAAAACTAAACCTAATTGAATATCGTCTAACACTACGTCAAATTTAAGTTTGTAAGCGTTGTTTTCGTCTTTAACAAAAATTTCGGCTAACGTTTTATCCGTATAATCTTCATAATTTTTTAAAGTGTTTTCGTAATTATCTTTAGTTTTACAAGTAAGTTTACTAATAAACTCACTTAACTTCATATTACCTAACTCGGTTAAAACGCCTTCGTTTAATTCATAGCCTAAATTAACCGTTTTAGTTTTAATTATATTAGATACTAATGAAAGTGGTAAATTACCTAAAATTTCAAGCGCAGGGTTTTCACATTCGTAAAGGTAAACGTCGCCGTCCAATTTTTCGGTAAACGTATTAGACATTACAGCACCAAGTTTAGCATCTTTAATAACGTTTAATAAATTTAGCGTGTTTGTTTCGTCATTTTTAAGTAATTCCCCAACGTCATACTGTCTTAAAGTTTCCCTTAAACTATCGCTAAATACAGGATATTTACCATTAGCGTCCTTACTTAAGAAGGTTAAAATTACACCAAAATTAATTTCGTTAAGAGCATCTTTTGAAAACAATTTTAATAAATTAATATCTTTAATTGCTTGAATATCTCTTTCGTCGGCGTTATCAATGTCAACTTTTAATATTTTTAACGTTTCAATTATGTCAAAACCTTCTTCTTTTAAAGTATCTAAAGTAAAGGCATCGGGGTCGGTTTTTGCCTTTGATATGTATTTAATAAATTTGTCAAGCGAATAATTTGAAAATTCGCCAAGGTCGATACCGTTTGTTAACTTTCCCTCGTTTGTAACGCCTAAATTTTCAAGCGTTAAACCGGTAAAAGCATACCAACCTAAACCAACTATTGCCCCTACTTCGACAACAAGCATAAAAATCATACCAAACAAGAAAGTACCAAGTCGTTTAAAAAATTTTTTCATATAAACTCCTTATTAAATTAAGCAAGTATAAGTATATTAGAAGATTTTATATTTAAGTTCCCTTAAATAATCTAAACTGTCTTTAATTTCACTAATTTCGTCATAATCGTCGGTATAAACTTCAATAAGCATATCTCCGTTAAATCCAACGTCTTTTAATCTACAAAACAAGTCGTTAAAATCAAAATTACCTTTACCTGGTAAACAAATATGACCTTCGTCGTTTACGTCGGAAAGATGTACGGTAATTATTTTGTCACCCATTTCGTTTATATAGTCAACGTAACTATCGCCCGATATTCTTGCTTGTTTTACGTCTAAACAAGTATATAAACCGTCAAAATATTGACTAATATTTTTATAAAAACCAACGTGATTATAAAAAGCCCACTCAACGTTTTCGACACAAAGTTTAATATCGTATTTTTTAGCAAGCGTACTTGCAACTTCAAAATTTTGAGCAATTTTTTTATAATTGTTGTATAAAGCACCCTTTTTAAACCTTGCAATTCCGTGCATTGTATACGCGTTAGCGTTTAATAATTTACCTACTTTTAAACAATTTTCATATATATTGTAGGCGTCTTCTAACGCACGGTCGCTTGAACCGAATAACTGTGGCTCAAAATGAGTGTTTAAAGTATGTATAGAGTGTACCTTTAGTTTACCTAACCTATCAAGCAAAAGTTTACCAAAATCTAAAGTATATTCACTATACGTACCTAAAAATATTTCACACACTTTAGCATCAAGTTCGTTTAAAGTTATTAAAGCGTCTTCATTATGCTTACGTTTAAATAATGATGCCGTTGAAACACCTATTTCCATTTAGTTTACCTTAATTTTAACGTCGCCATTTTCACCGTATACGACGATTTTATCCCCTATTTTAATCTTTCCGTCTAAAATTGCGTCCGTTAATAAATCTTCGATTTTACTTGCTATTTCACGCTTAATTTGTCTTGCTCCACCGTCATTATAAGCGTTATTAACGATAACGTCCATAGCAGAGTTTTCAACCGTTAAAATATAACCGTCTTCCCTTATTCTTTTAATAAATGAATTAACTAAAATATCGGCAATATCGTAACAGTCGTTTAACGTTAAGGACTTAAACACGATAATATCGTCAAGTCTATTTAAAAACTCTAACCTAAAGGTATTTTTTAAATTTTCTTTAACCGACTTTTCAACGTTACCGTCACCAAATCCAACTAATTTTTTATCGTTTACTTGATAGCCGACGTTTGACGTTAAAATTATAATAGTATTTTTAAAATCAATTAATCTACCCTTACTATCGGTTAAACGACCTTCGTCAATAACTTGTAAAAGTAAATCGAAAATTTCTGGACACGCCTTTTCAATTTCGTCGAATAAAACCACGCTATAAGGCTTTCTTCTAACCTTTTCGGTAAGCAAGCCTTCGTCTTCGTAACCGACGTAACCAGGCGCACCACCTATAAGTTTATTAATTGACGTTTTGTCGCTATATTCGCTCATATCAAAGCGAATTAAACTGTCGTTATTTTTAAAAGCGACTTCGTTAATTGCCTTTGCAAGTTGACTTTTACCAACACCAGTAGGGCCAACGAATAAAAATACTCCTATAGGTCTATCAGGGTCTTTTAACCCGGTAAACGAGCGTTTTAACGCCTTTGAAACCACTTCAATTGCTTGATTTTGACCAACAACTCTTTTATACAACTCGTCTTCAATTTGACTTATTTTTAAAAGTTCGTTATCGTCGATACAATTAAGTGGAATATCGGTAATTTCGGCTAAAAGCGAAAGAATATCTTCCTTAGTTAAAAGGTTTTCCGTTTGTTGTTTTATCTTATTAAATTTAGCCTTTTCTTCTTCAATTTTACTCATTAAAGTTTTGGCTTTTTTATCGTATATTTTAGCGTTATCTAAATCGTTATACTGTAAATAATAATCACGATTTGCAACTATATTTTCATACTCTTTAGTTAACTTTTCAACAGTTTTTGACTGCGCGTTAAAACCTATTTTCTTTTTTGAACACGCTTCGTCGATTAAGTCGATTGCTTTATCAGGAAGTCGTCTATCATTTATATATCTAACCGATAATTTTACGGCACTTTCTATTGCTTGGTCGGTAATTTTTACTTTATGGTGACTTTCAAAAACACATTTTAAGCCTTGCAAAATTTCAATTGCTTGTTGAATTGTCGGCTCGTTTACAAAAATCGTTTGAAAACGTCTTTCTAACGCACCGTCTTTTTCTATGTATTTACGATATTCGTTAACGGTGGTTGCTCCTATAAGTGGCAATTCACCTCTTGAAAGTAAAGGCTTAAATATTTCAGCAACGTCTAAACTACTGTCGCTCGTACCACCTGCGCCTACTATGTTATGTATTTCGTCAATAAATAATATAACGTCTTTATTTTCTAATAGATAATTTAAAGCGCTTTTTAATTTCTTTTCAAATTCGCCCCTAAATTTCGTACCAGAAACTAAACTACTAATATCAAGTGAAAAAATCTTTTTACCTTTTAACGTGTCTGGAACTTCGTTATTAACGATTTTTAAGGCTAAACCTTCAACGATTGCGCTTTTACCAACACCCGGCTCGCCTATTAATAACGGATTATTTTTAGTTTTTCGAGCCAAAGTTTGAATAATTCTTTCAATTTCAAACTCTCTACCTATAACGGCGTCAATTTGACCGTTTTTTGCTTTATCAGTTAAAAAATAACCTAAATTTGCTAAAGGATTAACGGGCTTTTCTTTATCTTTTTTATCGGCGTTAGTTTGTATTTTATTTAAAGGCGAAGAAACTTCGTTATTAACTTCAACTTTATGTTCAATTATTTTTTGTTCTACGTAAATTTTTAAACCTTCTAAATCTACGCCAAGTGCATAAAAAATCGAAAAAACCCTTGCATCTTCTAAAGTTAAAATACTATAAAGCAAGTGTTCACTTGAAACGTAATTACAACCAAATCTTTGAGCGTTTTTTTCGGCGTTGTAAATACTGCTTGACGCTTCAACGGTATATCCTTTTGCAAAATTAGGAATAATGCTATTTCTTAAATGGTAATAACAATTATCTTTATTTATACCAAATTTATTTAAGTACTCACTCGCATAACAGTTAGGAGTTACGAGCATAGCATACACAAGTTCAACCGTACTTACGTAACTAATATTAAGTTTTTTACTAATATTTTCGGCATTTTCAAGTACTTTTACTAAACCGACCATTTTATATGCCATACCAACTAAAAATCTCCAAATTAAATATCTAACGTTTTTAAATAGGCTTTTAATTCTTCACCTATTTCTTTATCTCTTAAACCGAATTCTATATTTGCTTTTAAATAACCTATTTGACCACCCATATCGTATCTTGTTCCGTCAAAAACAAGTGCCGTTGCGCCTTGTTCTTTTGAAATTATATCAAGCGCGTCGGTAAATTGAATTTCACCGTTTGGAGCAGGTTTTAAAGTATCTATAATATCGAAAATTTCGGGAGTACATACGTATCTACCAAGTGGCGATAAATCACTTTTAACAAGTTCAATAGGTGGTTTTTCGGTAATTTTCGTTACCGTATATCTATTTCCGTCTTGATTATCATACTCAACCGACGCATACTTAGGAACGTCTTTTAAAGGAACTTTTTTACATCCGATAACCGTTTTTTTAGTATCGTTATAAACGTCGATTAACTGCTCGATAACAGGTTTGCCGTCGTTATACATAACGTCGTCGCCAAAAAGTATAGCAAACGGCTCGTTGCCGACGAATTCTTTTGCTAAACGAATTGCACCACCCGTGCCGTCTAACGTAAGTTGCTCTATAAAAGATACGTTAGCCATCGTTTCCGGCTCTTTTATCATATTGTAAAAGTTTGTTTTATTGTTTTTAAGTAAAGTTTCTTCAAGTTTAGGACTTGACTTAAAATGATTTTCAATAACGTCCTTTTTATAACCAACGATAAATAAAATATCGGTTATTCCACTTTTAACAACTTCGTCGGTAATTATTTGTATTGCAGGCTTGTTTAATATAGGGAGCATTGCTTTAGGAACTGCCTTCGTGTACGGTAAAAACCTTGTACCAAAACCTGCTACGGGTATTACTGCTTTTTTAACTACGTTCATAATATCTCCTAAAAAAATTTATTTGTTTTCATATTTATTAATTTTTTCAACTCTATTTAAATGCCTACCACCGTCGAAAGGAGTTGTTAAAAATATTTCAATATAACTTATAATTTCTTTTAAAGTTGCAATTCTTGCGCCAAGCGCAATTACGTTAGAATTATTATGTCTTCTTGTCATTTCTGCCGAAAAACTATCGTTTACGTGAGCGCACCTAATTCCTTTAACTTTATTAGCGCATATACTCATACCTATACCCGTACCACAAATTAATACGCCAACGTCGTTTTCGCCGTCAACTATTGATTTACAGCAAGGAAAGGCAAAATCTGGATAATCACAACTTTCACTTGAAAAAGTGCCAAAATCTTGTACTATATGTCCTTTTTCTTGCAAAAATTTAATTACATTTTCTTTTACGTCGTAACCACCGTGGTCACAAGCAAATGCTATTTTCATAATTACCTTCCTAAATTATATTTTTAAAGCGATTTACAGGCCTTTGACAACCTATTCATTACGCTATAATCGATTTCGTCACCCGTTTCTACTTCTATTGCTATTAAAATATCGCAAACAGTTTCGGCTTTATGTAACATTAGATACAAATTAGATGCAATTTCTTTTGCCGTACTACCTAAAAG
>JAZRCS010000017.1:0-17112 GCA_045659885.1 Christensenellaceae bacterium | reverse complement strand
AGTGAAGTTGGTCACTTAAATATGGGTGCGGGAAGAATTGTTTATCAAGATTTAACCAGAATCACTAAAGAAATTCAAGATGGTGACTTTTTCAATAACGAGGAACTTAACTTTGCTATCGATAAGGCTATAGAAAACAACAAAAAAATTCACTTATACGGCTTACTTTCAACAGGTGGCGTGCATAGTCATATAACACACTTGTACGCTTTGCTTGAAATGTGCAAGAAAAAAGGCTTAAAAGAAGTTTACGTTCACTGCTTTTTAGATGGTAGAGACGTTCCTCCAAAAAGTGGCGCAGGTTTTGTTAGTGAACTCCAAAGCGAAATTGATAAAATAGGCGTTGGTAAAATTGCCTCGGTTTGCGGTAGATATTACGTTATGGATAGAGACAATCGTTGGGATAGAGTTGAAAAGGCTTACGATATGATGACGATAGGTAACGGTGAACAAACTAATAAAGCCGAAAAATCTATTTTAGAAAGTTATGAAAAAGGCATTACTGATGAGTTTATGTTACCGACAAATGTTGTTAAAGAAGGAAAGGCTATTGGGCTTATTGAAAAGGGTGATAGCGTAATTTTCTTCAACTTTAGACCAGATAGAGCAAGGGAAATTACAAGGGCTATGACGGTAGCAGATTTTAACGGATTTGAAAGGAAAACGGGTTTATTAGATTTATGTTACGTAGGTTTCACAAAATACGACGCAACTTTTGAAAAGGTTGATATTGCTTTTGAAAAGGTTTTACTTAACAATACGTTAGGCGAATATTTATCAAGCAAGGGTTATACTCAACTTCGTATTGCCGAAACGGAAAAGTACGCTCACGTAACCTTTTTCTTTAACGGTGGTGTAGAAGAGCCTGCTAAAAACGAGTATAGAGATTTAATTAACTCACCAAAGGTTGCAACTTATGATTTGCAACCAGAGATGAGCGCTTATTTAGTAACTGACAAAGTTTTAGAAGAAATTGCAAGCGATAAATTCGACGTAATCATTTTAAACTTTGCAAACTGCGATATGGTAGGACATACCGGTTTTATCGACGCGTCTATCAAGGCAGTGCAAACGGTTGAAGAATGTACTAAAAAGGTTGTTGACGCTATTTTACAAAAGGGTGGCTCGGTTTTAATTACTGCTGACCACGGCAACGCAGACAAATTGTATGAAGACGCAGTTTCTAAAAAGCCGTTTACTGCGCATACTACAAGTCCAGTTCCGTTTATTTTAGTGTCAAATCAATATAAAGACGTTAAATTAAGTGACGGTGGCGTGCTTGCTGATATTGCCCCAACTTTACTTGAAGTTATGGGTGAAGAAATTCCTAAAGAAATGACGGGAAAGAGTTTGATTGTTAAATAACTTGAAAATATAGCGTAAAATAGTTGTAAAAATTATATTTTTATGCTAAAATGGTAAAGATTAAAAAACAAATTATCTAAATAGGTGAATTATGGATCCATATGTTTTATATTTAACTTTAAGTATAATATTATTAATAGTATCAATTGTAGCATCAATTTTCGTTATAGTAGTGGTTATTATGCAACCTGCTAATTCTGAAGGCATAGGTGCAATTAGTGGCCGTCAAGAAACTTTCTATGGTAAAAATAAATCTAAAACTTTAGAAAGTAAGATGAAGAAACTTACTGTAATTGCAATTATAGTACTTGCAGTGTGCATGATTTTATTTACGGTATTTGCACTCTTAGCACAAAGTCTTAATTAATAAAACGAAACGGCTTGTTACAAGCCGTTTTTTTGTTGGTATTTTATGAATTTAAAAAATCTAATTTACGAAAAATTTTTAAATGGAGAATTTGAATATAAAGGCGCAAAGCGTATTTTTGAGTTGTTAGGTGCTAAAAGTAATTTTGAAAAAGATAGCGTACGCTCTATTTTAAACAGTTTAGAAGACGATGCAAAAATAGTTTACGAGGACGGTAAATATCTTTTAATCGAACACAGCAACTTAATTAAAGGTGAACTTAAAGGCAATGAAAGGGGCTTTGCATTTTTTATCCCACAAGATAAAAGCGTGGGGGATTTTTTCATACCGTCAAGTAAATTGCACGGTGCAATGCATAAAGATATCGTTTTAATTAAAAAAGCCGTTTCAAAGCGTGGTAGTACCGACGAAGGCGAAGTAGTTAAAATTTTAAATCGTGGCGTAACTAAACTTGTTGGAACATTTCAAAAAGAAGAAAATTTTGGTTTCGTTATTGCTGACGATAAAAATTATTTTTGCGACGTGTATATTCCTTTTAAAAAATCAAGGGGTGCAAAAAACGGTGATAAAGTCGTTTGTGAAATAACTAAATACCCTGACGGGAACAAACGCCCCGAAGGTGTGATTTTAGAGATTTTAGGTAAAAAACACGATTTTAAAACGGAAGAATTGTCTATAATCAAAAATCACGGTTACGAATTAGAATTTCCTAAAAAAGTCGAAAAAGAACTTGAACAAATTTTAGACTACGTTACCGAACAAGATTGTCAAGGAAGAAAAGATTTTACCGATATTTTCACGGTAACGATTGACGGCGAAGACTCGCGCGATTTTGACGATGCAATTTCTTTAACTAAAACTGACGACGGTTTTACTTTAATGGTGCATATTGCCGACGTTTCACATTACGTAAAACCTTTTACTAATATAGATAAAGAGGCGCTCACTCGTTCAACGAGCGTGTATTTTCCTGAAAGGGTAATACCTATGCTCCCTAAAAAACTTTCAAACGGTATATGTTCGCTTAACGAAAATCAAAAAAGGTTATGTCTATCAGTTTGTATGGATATCGACTTAAAAGGTAATGTTACAAACTACGAAATAGTTGAAAGCGTAATATCCTCAAACAAACGGCTAACTTATACCGAAGTTCAAAAAATGATAGATAATCATAAAGAAACGATAGCTTTAAATAGGCATATTTATCCTTTTATTATGGACGCTTATGACCTTATGAAAATATTAGATAAAAAGCGTATGAATAAGGGTAATATCAATTTAGACGTTAAGGAAAGTCATATTACCGTTGATGAAAATAAAAAAATTCATATAAGCGCAAGGGAAAGCAAACAAGCGTATAAAATTATTGAAGAGTTTATGATTTTAGCAAACGAAACGGTTAGTGAATACGTTTACTATTTAAACTTGCCGTTTATTTATAGAATTCATAAAAAACCCGAAATGGATAAATTTGAAAATTTTAAGAATTTTCTTAAGATTTTGGGCATAAACGTTAAATGGAATTATGAAAATTGCCACTCTAAAGACTTTCAAATTTTGCTTGAAAAATTAAGGGGTGAAAAATTGTTTTCTGTGGTAAATAAGGTAATGTTACGCTCAATGCAAAAGGCCGAATATTACCCTGAAAATTTCGGTCATTTTGGGCTTTCAAGCGATTGCTATTGCCATTTTACTTCACCTATTAGAAGATATCCCGATTTAATCGTTCATAGGGTTTTAAAAAGCATAATTAATAACGATTTTGAAACGCTTGAACTATTAAAAGGGCAAGTTTACGAAATTAGTAATATATCGTCAATGAACGAAAGAAAAGCCGACCTTGCCGAAAGGGAAATGGACGATTATTATAAATGTCGTTATATGAAAGACAAGATAGGCGAAGTTTACACGGGCGTAATTAGTGGGGTGACTTCGTTTGGAATTTTCGTTGAACTTGAAAACACGGTAGAAGGTATTATTAGATTAGAAAGTTTACCACGTGGCGAGTATTCGTTTGACGAAACGAGTTATACTTTAAGTTGTAATAAATTTAAGTATACGCTTGGCGATAGCGTTGAAATTATAGTTGCAGGCGTTGATTTTGCATCTAAAAAGATAGATTTTGAATTACTTTAAACTAAAAGTTGTAAAAAAATAAAAATTATGTTAAAATAATTAAACTAAAAAGGAGGCAATATGAAGTTAATAACCGAAAATAAACAAGCGTATCACGAATATTTTGTTGAAGAAACTTATATTGCCGGTATTTGTTTAGAAGGGGCAGAAGTTAAGTCGATAAGGCGTGGTAGCGTTAATTTAAAAGACAGTTTTTGCACGGTGTATAAAGGCGAAGTTTTTATTCGCAATATGCACGTAGCCGTATACGACCACTCTGGAGCGTTCAACTCACGCGATAGCAAAAGGGAAAGAAAGTTACTTCTAAATAAGTATGAAATTAATAAAATAGTAGGCAAAATCAACGAAAAAGGCTATACTTTAATTGCTTTAAAGTTATTTTTTAAAGAAAGTTTAATTAAAGTGGAACTTGGTTTATGTAAAGGTAAACATACCTTTGACAAAAAGAAAACTTTAAAGGAAAAGGACTTAAAAAGGCAAGCAGAAAGGGAAATAAAAGAAATTTAATATATGGGGATGCTCTGGATTTGATTAGTTAGCAACTTTATTGTAAGCATACCGAAGTTTTCTAATCTTCGTTAAAAAAGGGAATTTAAATATAAATGCAGATTCAAATAGAAGTTTTGCACTTGCTGCTTAATAGTGGCTGTCCGATATAAAAGCGTCGTCGGTTTATAAAGGGCATAATTGTAGACGAAAAACGCATAATTTAGTTTAATTGCGCTATTTTACGTGTATTTAGCAATTTGCGTTAGCGTGGGTTTGTTCGTTGAAACACGCTAATTAAGATAAAGACGAAATAAGTATGTAGAAAGCGTAAACGACCTAATTAAGACGCGAGTTCGATTCTCGCCATCTCCACCAACGAAATGACACCGTAAGGTGTCTTTTTTCGTTAGTGGAGATGGCGAATATTAATCTATACTCACGTAAAGATTTTGTTTACAAAAGATTTACGTGAAAAGGAAAAGCAGGCTTTAAGGTAACGCCTTTATTTTATAAAGGCATACGCTAATAGCCTTGCTTTGACGCAGGAGCGAAAGTTACAAGTATTAATCTATTAGTTAGAAAATAAGCGGCGACACTTTGCCAAGAGGACTCCGTTTACGGAGTTTTGGCAAATTCTCGCCAAATAGATATAAAATTAAAAAATCTCACTAAACGTGAGATTTTTTAATATCAGTCTTTTTTATATTCGTATAATTTATATAATTTTTTTGCAAAACTACCAGCGTAAAGTTTACTAAATATAAACTTTTCAAAACCTTTTAGTTGGTTTATATATTCTTTAGGCGTTATATCGTGTTGCATATAAAATTTTAAGCTATCGTTTTCATAGTCTAAAGGGTTATCAATTCCGTAAACATTAGTGACGCCAACGTCGTTAATAGGATTTTTAATTTTAGACATTTTTGCGCTAAAAGTAGTGTAGCAATCAACTAAAACGTCTAATTTGTTAAAATGCAAACGTAAACAATTGAACAGATTTTGCATTTTTTGGGTAGTTAAATACATACTAACGCCTTCTATTATAACTATTGCAAACTCACTTTTTTCAATATCGTTTAAAAATAAGCAATCTTTAGCGTCGCCCGAAATCATTTTATAATTGTCGCTTTCATTATAGTAGCGTTTTCTTTCGTTAATCACGCTATCAAAGTCAACGTCATACCATTTTTTATAATTTGCATTTATCCTTAAAACTCTACTATCAAGCCCACAGCCTATATGTATAACTACGGCGTTAGGATTTTCTTTTAACTTTAAATTAACTAAACTATCAAAAACGGCAGAGCGAATACCTAAAAAATATGCAAGATATTTTGATTTAGACTTTCCTTTTAATAAAAATCCTTCTTTTTTCCAAATTTCTTCTGCTTTTTTATCTTTTAAAAATAAGCCTTTTTTGCTTACGAAGGACTTGCCGTACAAGGGGATATATAACGTTTTATTAATATTGTTCATAATACACCTAAATTGCTTTATTTTATTATATCATAAAACAATTAATTTGCAAGATAAATAATTCGTTTATATAATTATAGTTTTAATTAAAAAAATAAAACGAATTAAATTATTTTAATTTAATTTAATTATTTAACTTTGTTGTAACTTTTAAATGATATAATAAATTTAATTAAGTTACTAAGGATTAAAAAAATGACAAAAAAACTGACGATAGCAAAAAAACTTTCTAAAAGAAAATATCGTCCTGCACCAAAATTTATTCACGCTATTTATAAAACTATAATGGTGAATATAGTAGGGCGTAAATATAAGCCGAAATTTCATATTATTGACGACGTAAACGACTGTAAAGGTCCTTGCTTTGTAATATTCAATCACTTATCAAGGGTAGACCATCTTTACGTAATGGGGGCTTGTTATCCACGTGTTACAAATATGATGGCAGGTAATTATTTATTTTACCGTGATAAATTTTCGTTTATATTTAATTTAAGCAAAGCAATTCCTAAAAAAAGTTATGCGCCTGATTTAGTTTCTATTCACGCCGTAGGCGAAGTTTTAAAGGCAGGTGGGTGCGTAACTTTTGCTCCTGAAGGAAACGCTACTTATTTAGGTGAAAATAAGCCGATAGTTCCAGGTACAAGTAAAATGTTTAAACATTTTAAAGTTCCCGTATACTTATGCTATTTAGAAGGTCAATATTTACAAAAAACCACCGTTTGCTTAGACGATAGAATAGGTGAATCGCACGCTACTATGTCGCTTTTATTTTCTAAAGAAGACGTTGAAAAATTGTCTGTAGAAGAAATGGACGATATTATTAACGAAAAATTCAAACGTAACGAATACGCTTGGACGCAAGAAAAGAAAATAAAATGGAAAACAAAAGGTAGAATATGTCAAAATTTAGAAGAAATTTGTTATAAGTGCTACAAGTGTGGTAAAGAGTTTACAATGCTTGGGCAAGGTAATAAAATAGAGTGTTTAAATTGTGGTAACGGCGCGACTATGGACGATTACTACGTTTTTCATCCGTATAAAGATGCTGTTATACCTAACGACCCTTGCGTTTGGGCTGAAAAAGAGCGTATGGATATTATTAAAGAAATACGTGAAGACCCAGATTACTATTTTGAAGACGATTGCAAAATCGGTAATTTTAACGAATACAAACTTTGTAAGGGTGAAAACACTTCGTATATTGTTGGCGAAGGCAAAATTAGAATGGACCACCATGGTTTTCACTACAAAGGAACAAGAAAGGGCGAGCCTTACGAATTTACCGTTAGTTATAAAAATTTGTATACGGCAATTACTCCTATCGATACAAAATTCTTTAGTTTATATATTAAGGGCGAATATTTTGACTTTTTCCCTAAAAATAAAACGACTGTTAAGTTTTGTTTATTAATTGAAGAATTGCATAGATATCACGTAAACCTTTATAAAAACTTTAAATGGAACGACTATATGTATAAAGGTTTAGAATTAGGAATTGATTTAAAATAGTAAATTAGCCCATTATTTAAGCGTAATGGGTTATTTTTATTATTGATTTTTATAAAATTTAGTGATATAATAATTTTATCAAAAAAAAGGAATATGATTATGGCAAAAAAATTAACTATTGCAAAAAAACTTGCAAAAAGGAAATATCGTCCTGCTCCTAAATTTATTCACGCCATTTATAAAACTATAATGGTTGATATAATAGGGCGTAAATACAAACCAAACTTTCATATTATTGACGACGTAAACGATTGTAAAGGTCCTTGCTTTGTTGTTTTTAATCACTTATCAAGAATTGACCACCTTTACGTTATGGGTGCTTGTTATCCACGCGTTACTAATATGATGGCTGGTTGTAGCGAATTTTATCGTAAAAAGTTTTCGTTTGTATTTGGTTTAAGTAAGGTTATTCCTAAAAAGAACTATTCAGCCGATTTAATTTCTATTCACGGCGTTAGTGAAGTTATCAAAAGGGGTGGTTGTGTAACTTTCTCTCCAGAAGGTTTAGCAAGCGACTTTGGTTGTAATAAACCCGTAGTTCCAGGCACAAGCAAAATGTTTAAACATTTTAAAGTGCCAGTATATTTTTGTCATTTAGAAGGTCAATTTTTACAAAACACTAAAGTTTGTTTAGACGAAAGGCTTGGTAAAACTTACGCTACTATGTCGCTTTTATTTTCTAAAGAAGATATTGAAAGATTGTCCGTAGAAGAAATGGACGATATTATGAACGAAAAGTTTAAACGTAACGAATACGCTTGGAATAGGGAAAAGAAAATTAAGTGGGATACAAAAGGTAGAATTTGTCACCGTTTAGAAGACTATTGCTATAAGTGTTATAAATGTGGACAAGAATTTACTATGAAAGGCGAAGGTGATAAAATCGAGTGTTTAAATTGTGGCAACGGCGCGACGATGGACGATTACTACGTATTTCACCCGTATAAAGACGCCGTTATACCAGAAGACCCTTGCGTTTGGGCTGAGAAAGAGCGTATGGACGTTATTAAAGAAATACGCGAAAATAAAGATTATTTCTTTGAAGACGATTGCCAAATAGGCAACTTAGATGAATATAAACTTGTTGGAAAAAATAAAACGAGTTTTATAGTTGGCGAAGGCAAACTTAGAATAGATCACCAAGGTATGCACTATAAAGGAACAAGAAAGGGCGAGCCTTACGAATTTTCGGTAGGGTATAAAAACTTGTACACTTTAATTACCGAAGTGGATTCAAGTTACTTTAACTTCTATCTTAAAGGCGAATATTTCGACGTTTTCCCTAAGCACCAAACGGTAGGTAAAATCATTTTATTAGTTGAAGAAATGCACAGATATCACGTTAACTTTTATAAAAACTTTAAGTGGAACGACTATATGTACGAAGGTTTAGAACTTGGTATCGACTTAAAAAAATAATAATATAAAAAACAAAACCACTACTTTTTGCAAGTAGTGGTTTTAAAATTATTTTTTATTTTTAGCCCATTGTTTCATTCTTAAATCTTTTGATAAAATTTTCTTTCTAAGTCTTATAGACTTAGGGGTAACTTCTAAAAGTTCGTCGTCGGCAATAAATTCCATACATTGTTCTAAACTCATAATGGTAGGTGGAACTAATTTTAAAGCGTCTTCGCTACCACTTGCGCGTGAGTTTGTTAAGTGTTTTTGTTTACATACGTTTACAACAAGGTCGTCTTCACGAGAGTTGACGCCAACTATCATACCTTCGTAAACTTCTAAACCGGGGCTAACGAAAAGGGTAGTTCTTTCTTGAGCGTTAAATAAACCGTATTGAGTAGTCGTGCCGTTTTCGTAGCAAACTAAACTGCCCCTGTTTCTTTCTTGTATATCCCCTTTATAAGGTTCGTAACCTAAAAAGGTTGACGCCATTGTTCCAAAGCCTTTAGTGTCGGTTAAAAGTTCGTTTCTATAACCTATTAAACATCTTGCAGGTATATGGAATATAAGTTTAGTAGTGCCCCTATCGTCTGCATCCATATTAATAAGTTCGCCACGGCGTTCACCTATTTTACTCATAACTGCGCCAACGTAATCGTTAGGAACTTCAACTACTAATTCTTCGATAGGCTCGTGGCGTTTTCCGTCAATTTCTTTAAAAATTACTTTAGGACGAGATACTTGGAATTCATATCCTTCACGGCGCATTTCTTCAATTAAAATAGATAAATGAAGTTCGCCTCTACCAAACACTTCAAAAGTATCTGCGCTGTCGGTTTCTTCGACGCGCATTGAAACGTTTGTTTCAATTTCCTTAAAAAGTCTTGCGCGTAAATGTCTTGACGTAACGTATTTGCCTTCACGACCGGCAAAAGGCGAGTTGTTTACCATAAATAGCATAGAAATGGTAGGCTCGTCAATAGCCACGAAAGGTAATTGTTCAATGCAAGTTGGCGAGCAAATAGTTTCGCCTATATTTATTTTTTCAATACCCGAAATTGCTACTATATCACCGATACTACCACTTTCAACTTCAACTCTTTTTAAACCTTCAAATTGATAAAGTTTACCTATTTTAGCGTTATAATGAGTTCCGTCGGTGTGAATAACGGTAACTTGCTGTGCGTCTTTGATAGAACCACGAATAATTCTACCAACGCCTATTCTACCAACGTATTCGTCGTAATCAATGTTGCAAATAATAGTTTGTAATCCACCGTCTTTATCACCAACGGGGGCAGGTACTTCGCTAATTATAGTATCTAAAAGAGCAGACATATCATTAGTTGGGGTAGTAGTCGTTGACGCCCAACCTTGTTTTGCTGATGCGTAAATAGTTTTAAAATCAAGTTGGTCATCGTTTGCGCCAAGTTCAATAAATAAATCGATAACGCTGTCGATAGTTTTGTCAAGGTTGCCACCTTTGTCAATTTTATTAATAACGACAATCGGTTTTTTGTTTAATGAAAGAGCCTTTTTCAAAACGTAACGAGTTTGGGGCATACTGCCTTCAACTGCGTCTACAAGTAAAATTACGCCGTCAACCATAGATAAAATACGCTCAACTTCGCCACCAAAATCGGCGTGACCTGGTGTGTCGATTATGTTGATTTTCGTTCCTTTGTAATTAACGGCAGTATTTTTTGCTAAAATAGTAATACCCCTTTCTTTTTCAAGGTCGCCACTATCCATAACCCTGTCTTGCACGACTTCGTTAGTTCTAAAAATACCGTTTTGTTTTAAAAGCGCGTCGACAAGGGTAGTTTTACCGTGGTCAACGTGGGCAATTATAGCAACGTTTCTTATATCTTCTCTCGTAAACATAAAATCTCCTTAAATAACTTTATTATTTTAATTTTTTTATACTAATTTGTCAATTAAATTAAACTAAATAAAAAAATATAATAAGTTATAATAAAACAGTTGCATTATAAAAAAATATTTGTTAAAATATGAGCAATTAAATAACGCTTATGATGACGTGTGGAAGGGCATAAACCGACCGTACGTTTAGGCACTCTGGAGAATCTCTTTAATGGGTACCGAAGGGGCAAAGTAGCAATACTCAATCTCTCAGGTAAAAGGACAGAATTTATTTTTTATTACGCTTTTAGGTGTAGTAAAAAGTGTTTGTTATAGGGTTTCTTACGTGGTGTAGGCAACTCTATTTTTAATTTATTAATAAATTTTTACATATAAGGAGAAGTTATTATGTGGGCAAAAATTGAAACGGCTTTATATAATTTTTTTAGCCAAGTAAACACGTACTTTTCAGGTTACGTACTTGTAATTTTGCTTATAGGCGTAGGTTTATTTTTCACAATTAAAACAAAGTTTGTGCAAGTTCGTTACTTTAAACAAGGTGCAAAACAAGTTTTAGGTAATATTAAACTTTCGGGCGAAAAGCAAAAAAGTGGTATGAGTTCTTTCCAAGCAGTTGCAACTGCAATTGCGGCGCAAGTTGGTACGGGTAATATCGTAGGCGCAACGGGTGCAATTTTAACTGGTGGTCCTGGTGCTATTTTTTGGATGTGGATAATTGCCTTTTTAGGTATGGCAACTATATATGCTGAAGCAGTTTTAGCGCAAAAAACGCGTGAAGTGAACCAAGACGGTACGATTGCAGGTGGTCCAGTATATTACATAAAAAAGGCGTTTAAAAACAATTTTGGTAAATTCCTTACCATTTTCTTTGCTATAGCAACTGTTATTGCTTTAGGTTTCGTTGGTGGTATGGTTCAATCAAACTCTATCGGTGAGGCTATTAGCAACGCTATTATGGGCGAAAAAGTATGGTGGGTTTGTTTAATAGTTGGCGTTATTTTAGCAATAATTGCAGGCTTTATCTTTATAGGTGGCGCAAAAAGATTAGCGTCGGTTACCGAAAAATTAGTTCCTATAATGGCTTTAATTTATTTAGTTGGTGGTTTAGTTATACTTTGCTGTAGGATTACTTCACTTCCAAGAGCAATCGGTATGATTTTTGAATATGCTTTCAATCCACAAGCAATCGGTGGTGGGTTTGTAGGAACTATAATTATAGCAATTCAACAAGGTGCTAAACGTGGTCTTTTCTCGAATGAGGCTGGTATGGGTTCAACACCACACGCGCACGCTCAAGCAAACGTTAAAACTGCGCACGAACAAGGTTGTTCGGCAATGTTCGGTGTGTTTGTTGATACTTTCGTAGTATTAACAATGACTGCTTTAATCGTTATTACTACTCTTTACGCTAACGGAAACGCTAATAGTGATTTATGGACTACAGTTACTAAAACTAACGGTGTTGCAACAGGTTTTGCTATTGCCTTTGGTGGTGGCAACGTTGCGTCTATAATAGGTAATATTTTCGTTGCAGTATGTCTTACTTTCTTTGCTTTTTCAACGATATTATCGTGGAATTTATTTGGTAAAATTAACTTTGAATACTTGTTTAAAAAGAAAGGCACTATAATTTACACTTTAATTGCGCTTATATTTATCGTGCTTGGCGCAGTATTCCAAAACGATTTAGTTTGGGAACTTACTGACTTCTTTAACTACTTGATGGTAATTCCAAACGTTATAGCATTAATTGCTCTTACTAAAGTGATAGTAGGCGAAGTAAAAGACGCCGACCAACTTAAAAAAGGTAAAAAGTTATTAAAAAAGTAATAATTTAAACAACAGGTTAAAAGGATAACGATACGTCGTTATCCTTTTTTATTAAAGTTTTAGATTTTGCCGTTAATTATAGGTATTAGTGGAGAGTAGTCGTATGAAGTAATTAATACTTGGTCTTTTGTAACGCTTTTTATTTCGTCGCTAACAACGTAGTCGGCAAGCGTAGCGTCGTCAACGAATTGAGCGTTAGCAAGTTCAAACAACTTATATACGCTTAAATGATTTGTCGTTTCAAGGTATTTGTAAACAAAGTTTACACAGTCTTCGCCTGCAACGGCGTAAAAATCATTTTTTGCCGTGTTTACCCAAACGATTTCATTGTTTTTTAAGTCAAGGGCATATAAAAGACAGTACGTTCCGTTTGCTGTAACGTTAAAGGCAGTATTAACTGTTTTTGGTTCATATATATTGCCGTTAGTTGCATCGTCCCTTGTCATATATCCCGCTTTACAGTATAACTTGTTAAATTCAAGTAAAGAATAACAGTTTGCAGTAAACAAAATATATTCAACGTCTTTATATTTTTCTTTAAACTTGTTTATATTAATATCAAAAAACTCGCTACCACCATTATAGCCTGAAGTTTGGTCGCCAGAATAGGTTATAATGCGTTTTTCATTAAATTCGCAGTTTGTTCGCCAAGAAAATTCAATTTGTGCGCCTTGCTTGTTAATTCCAAAGCAAGCAAGGTCAATATCGTTTACTTTTTCCCAGTAAATAAAAGCGCGTAAAGTTTTGTTTGTGTCAAAAGGAATTCTCGAGCCTTTAGTAAGCACGCCTAAGCCTATTTGAGAGTCGCTTTCGTATATAGGAAGTGCTATTTTTTTGAATTTTTCATCAATATACACTTTGCCTAATTTGCCGTTATAGAAATCAGAAAGACTTTTTAAAATCTTTTTATTAACCATAGAAGTAATTTGTTTAGGTAAAATCGTTTTTCTTTTTTGCGACTCTTCATCATTTTCATAATGAACTTTTAAAAGATTGTTTTTTGTAAAGGTAAAAATTCTATTATATTTTGCTTGAGTGCCATTTCTTAAAAGAAGTTGCATAGCGACAAGTGGATTAGTTAAAGTTATTAAATCTATAACCTTAAGCGCGTCTGTAGTGTTGGTTGCACGGCTTAAAATATAATCAATATTCCTAATAAGGGCAGTCGTACCTTTTTTTGCAATAAGGTAATTTGACGCCTCAACTACTTGACCTTTTTCAAGTAAAGTATTGACAACCGAATAACACGATTTGCATTTTTTATTGCGAATATCCCTAACGAATTGTTCGGATTTTTCGCAAATATGCTTGTAGTGAATTTGATGTAAAATACCACACCAAAAAGCACGCTTTTCATAACAGTTTTCAATGTCGGCTTGGTTAAGTTTAAAGGCGTGATTTATTAAGTTTTTAACAAAACGCCTATCGCTACTATTAAGTCTAACTTCAATAGGTGATTTTCTGTCGTAATAATTAAAACCTATATATTCAACCATTTTAAAAAGGTCAGATAAATATAATTGACTATATAAAACTTTCTTTTTAAAAGTGTAGGCAAGTTTTACAAGGTTGGTTTTTCCTTGAATAGGGTAAAAATTTTTATAAGTTTTAAAATAGTTAACTAAAAAGTTGCAATTAGCGTCGTTAAGTGGTCTAGTAGAAGTGCAAAAATCTTTTGCAGTTTGTATTATCATTTGTTGTGCTTGCTCTTTAGTTATTATATCTATATTCTTAATTTCGCCTTTACCTTTAAATAAGCGTCTTTTAACAGTTTTTTCAAACACAGATTTGCCACTTTCAGAAAAATTTCCCAAGTAGTATGTGTTGTAGTAATGGTTAAGTTGGTCATATAATAATTGAAAGCGTGAAAGATTATGTACTGACTCAGGAAATCCTTGGTAAAATTCGCCACTAAGAGTGCTTGGTATATTTCTTTTTACAATTTCTAATACTCCGTCGTTTAAAATTTCGATTTTTTCATCAGGAATTTGAATAGCAAAGTCGTTGGCAAGGGCTATAACCGTTTCAAGACAGTTTGCCTTTTCTCCATATACGACTAAACAATTTTTAATATTAAATAGATAATCTTCAAAAAATGCGTTAATTTTTTCCATAATGTTATCTCCTTATATAAAAGCGCACAGCGCGGTAAATTCAAAAGTGGGGCTAAGTGCCCCAAACAGCAAATATCAAAAAACTTTAATGGTCGGCAAATGCCCGACAAGAGTTAAACGTAAGTTTTTTCAGTTGCTGAAACGGAATATCAAAATACTATATTTTCATATATCCTTACCGCCAGGGGGTTGCCCTAGCAGTTCATTAAAAGTAAGCATTTTCAGTCCGTTATTTGCAAGAAATCAAAACGCTTGGTGATTAAAAGTCAAAAAAAGTAAGCGTTTTCAGCTTGCATCATTATAATACTATATTATTTTTGATTTTAAAATACGCAAAATCAAGTTAATTTTTGCCCACTTATTTTTTTGTTAAATATAGTAAAAATGGCTAATAATTATTAAAAATATGCAAAAATTTATTAAAAATTGATTTGTAAAATAATTTACTTTGCCCACTTTTTGTGGTATAATTTTAAAAAAGGAGAAAAAATGTTTTACGAAAAGATAAAAATATACGTTACAAAAACGGTTGCTGACGTGCTTGTTAGGGACGCGGATTTTTTTGGATTTAAAAAGAAAGATGGATTAACAACGAATAAAAACGCGTTTTTATCGGCGCTTATACTTAATTATTATGACGATTTCGTAGTCAAGCAAAAACTTCTTGGCGAGAAGATTGAAAAGATTTTAAAACAAACGGGGTTAAGTGAAAACAAAAATTTTATCGTTAAAAATAGTATAATTGAGGCGTTCAATAAAGGTTCAACGTCTTCTTCGTTTGAAAAGTGTAGTGAGTTAGTGTCGCTAAAGCCAACTAAAGAAACGTCAAGCCTAATTGATTATATAGAGGGGTATTTACTTCAGGGTGCGTCGCTTTCAGAATATTTTAGGAATATGTTTACGTCGTATGCCTATATGCCTCAAGACAAGCGTGCTGAAATAATTTTTAAAAGGCAATATAGCACTATTGAAAATGCAATAAAACAAAACAAAAAGATATTTATAGTTATTAACGGTAGCGAAAAATTAGAAGTGTCGCCTTATTCTATTTGTCGTTCTAAAGAAGAGTTTTATTTGTACTTATTATGTTCAAGAAACGATTATCCTATGACGGTAAAATTAAATAAAATTACTTCGGTTACAACGTTAGAGAAGGTTAGGGAATTTGGCAGAAAAGACATTTTGGTTTTTGATAAAATGATTAAATACGGTCCGCAATTTATATATGACCCAAATGACGAGCCAACCGTTGTTAAGTTGACGGAAGGTGGAATTAAAAGATTTAAAAAATTTTATGTACATAGACCTATTCCTGATATAATAGATAAAAATGTTTACACTTTTAATTGTTCGCCAGACCAAGTGTTTCAATATTTTATAAAATTTGGCAAAGATGCAGAAATAGTGTCGCCTTATTATCTTCGTGAAAGGGCAATGCGTTTTTTAAGTAGTGCATTAAAAAATTATAAGCATTTAAAATAAGGGAAACATAAGCAGACTCCCTGTAAGGGATTCGGCTCGGCTACACATATTAACTTAATCTGTGTGGATAAAAAAGGCCACTATATTCGCCTTATGCAAGGTGTAGTGTGTTATACTTTTGTATTAAACTAAAAAACATATTAAGGGACAGCGGTAACAAGTAGGTGTTTTTTATCGGAGTTATCTAAAATTTTTAGCAAAATTTAAATGGGAAAAAGCAATAAAAAAATTTTTTAAAAAGTGCTAAAAAAACGCTTGACAAAAAAAATAATTTATTATATTATAAACAAGCATTAGTTAAACGAAGTCTTGTTTCGTTTAGTTAAAGTAGTTTCAAACTTTACCTATGGTAGAGTTTATCGGGGTGTAGCGCAGTTGGTAGCGCACGTGGTTTGGGACCATGGGGTCGGGAGTTCAAGTCTCTTCACCCCGACCATTTAAAAGAGGGGCCTTTAGCTCAGTTGGTTAGAGCGGACGGCTCATAACCGACTGGTCCGGGGTTCGAGTCCCTGAAGGCCCACCAAATTAACTTAATAATAAATGGCTACGGCCTGGTAGTTCAGTTGGTTAGAACGCTAGCCTGTCACGCTAGAGGTCGAGGGTTCGAGTCCCTTCCAGGTCGCCATTTTTTTGCCTCGGTAGCTCAGTCGGTAGAGCAGGGGACTGAAAATCCCCGTGTCGGTGGTTCGATTCCGCCCCGAGGCACCAAATATAATATGCTGGCGTAGCTCAACTGGCAGAGCAGCTGACTTGTAATCAGCAGGTTGTGGGTTCGATTCCAATCGCCAGCTCCATTTTTAACTTAATATTTGGGGAGGTTGCCGAGCGGCCAATGGCAACAGACTGTAAATCTGTCGGTTTTCACCTTCGGTGGTTCGAATCCACCTCTCCCCACCAACAAAACACCATTAACTTTCGTTGATGGTGTTTTGTTTATAAGAGAGGGGATGAGAACCACAGGTTCGGCCGTCATATGATGGGCTTACTTTGACGAGCAAAGGTCAGCCAGAGTTCTCTACAAAGTAGAGTATGGCTGTATCCACCTCTCCCCACCAA
>JAZRCS010000016.1:0-2210 GCA_045659885.1 Christensenellaceae bacterium | reverse complement strand
AACCGAATTATTATTTAAAAGCCTTCAATATAAACACGTTGAATATAAAGTAGAAAGTCAATTTGTTGTTTATTCTTCAACAAACAACAATTTTGCAGTATTTAATAAATTAAACACAAAACTTACAATTTAATATTAGGTGCATTTTATGCACCGTATTTTGCGTATTGTCATATTAATAATTAATATATTTTTGTATTAAAGATATATTAAAAATATTAATCGCAATTAATACGGTCTTTAAAATTTATATTTTAAAGGCTGTTTTTTATTTATATTTTTAAATATAAATAGTAATTTTACAAAAAATACTCAAACTATTAAAAATGTCTATTTAAACAAAAGATTTTAACTACGTTTTAGGAGAAAATTATGGCTTTATATTATCCTATTTCAATATTCGCATTAATAATTACTTTTTCAATATTTATACTAATTAGAAATAAATGTGATAGGACGAAAGCTTTAACGAATAAAATAGTTTCCATTGTAATAATGGTATTATTCGTTACGAGGTACGTTTGGCAAAAATTTGCGATAAGAGATACGGTAGGACTTACAATTTCATCACCATTTGGACCAACCGAGCCTTTTAAAACGGCAGTTTCGTGTTTAATTATATGGTTTGTATTTGCTGCGCAAATTGCTTTAACGACTTATCCATTTTTTAAAGATAAGGTAAAATCACTTAACACGATAGTAAAATACTTTTCGTTGTTCACTTACGTCTTAGCGTTTATAACGATGCCGTGGGTTAGCGTTGCTATGGACGGTAGGGGCGCAGGCTTTTCGGCAAGGGGCGTCGTTTACGCGATAGAAGTAGGCGTAGCAATAGCCTTTGCTCTTACTATTTTATTAAAAGATTATAAATTCAATTTAAAAGGCAAGCGTGAAATTATAAGTTGCGTGTTTGTATTACTCGGTATGCTAACAATCACTATGCCAAGTTATACTATTCCACTTTTTTACGGACACGGACAAACGGGTTTATTAGTTGACGATTTTAACTTGCCACATAGATTGCTTTTATACGGCGCGTTTATAATGCCGATAGTAATTCACTTTATATTCAAAAAATACGATTATGAAAAGCGTCGTTACGCTTTACTTTATATAGCGCTTGCTACGCTTATAACTTATTGCAACAAGTATTCGTACACGGTATTTACTGATTTAAGGTCGTGGCCTTTACACTTATGTAATACGGCAATGTTTGTAGTCCCACTTTGTTTAGCGTTTAAATTAGATAAACTTTATTATTTTACGCTATTTATAAACGTATTAGGCGCAATGCTTGCAATGTTGTTCCCAACGGCAACTACACATCTTACGGATAGTACGATAAACTTTTACGTAAATCACTACTGCGCTTTCTTTATGCCGATATTAATGATGTCACTTAAAATATTTGAAAGGCCTAAAATCAAACAGTTTACTTGGTCGTTAATTGCGTTTTCCGTATATTATTTAACAGTTTTAATTTTAAACGCGTATTTAACTGCAGACGACCCTACAAGACCTACCGACTTTTTCTTTATAAACAGTAACTTTATAGCAGAAAAATTAGGCACTTGGGCAGAAGACATATTTAAACAAGAAGCAATTTTACCTATTGCAGGATTACAACTTGTATTTTATCCATTATATCAAACGCTTTACTTTTTCGTTTACGTATTATTGTCGTTTGCAATGTGGTTTGTTTACGAAGAATTTTTCACAATTACCGACACTTACGGAATAATGCTTGAACGAAACAAAAAAATCAAAATGGATTTACTTGCATTACAAGTAAAAATGGGTGGAAGGAGTATTAAAGAACCTATGAATTTAGAAAATACAAATAAGTTAATTTTAAAAGATTTTTCTAAAAGATATTCAAGTAGCGACGTTTACGCCGTTAAAAATGCTAACTTAGAAATTGAAGGTGGACAAATATTTGGCTTTTTAGGACCAAACGGCGCTGGTAAATCAACAATAATTAAAAGTATAGTTGGTATACAAACGATAACGTCTGGTTCAATAGAAGTTTGTGGCTACGACGTTGAAAAACAACCTATAGGCGCAAAAATGAATATAGGTTTCGTTCCAGACCATTACGCTTTATACGAAAATTTAACGGGTAGAGAATACATTAACTATATTGCAGACTTATACGGCGTTTCTAAAGAAGATAGGACAAGCCGTATAAATGAATACGTTGAAAGATTTAA
>JAZRCS010000015.1:0-4411 GCA_045659885.1 Christensenellaceae bacterium | reverse complement strand
CGCATAGTGTCGCCGTTTACTAAATGAGCGTTTAAATCTTTGTGCTTTTTAAGTAATCTTGAAAGAGCAAAGATAATAATGTGATTTATAGTAATTGCAGGAAGATTAAGTTTTTCAGCGTTATCTTTTAAGAACTTTCTAAATTCGTTAATATTAGTGCAGTCGAAAGAAATGTTCATAGTAAGTTGTGCCATAGAAGATAAACTGTTCATCATACCTTTAGCAATAACTTTTCTAATGTTAGGCATTTTTTCGTCTTTAAACGCTTTAAAATCTTCGATAGTGTATTGTTTTGCTTGTTGTGCTACGACAACTGTTGCAGGGTTAACACTTGCACGTCTAACGTCGCTTTCAATAATTCTGCCGTTAGGTCCTGTTGGGGTAGCAGTTTGTAAATCAACCCCAAGTTTTTGTGCTAAATTTTTAGCCCTTGGTGATGCTAAAATTACACCGTCTTGACTTTGAACAACAGTTTGAGTTGTTTCAACTTGCACTTGTTCACTTTGAACTTCTTGTGAAGGGCTTTCTTCTTGTTTAACTTCAACGGTTTTTGCCCCGTCTGGTGCTAAAGAAGAAAAATCTTCGCCTTCGTTACCTATTGCGCATACGTTTGTAAGAACGGGAACTTCGTCGCCTTCTTCACAAAAAAGCGCTAATACTACGCCGTCAAATTCACTTTCTTGTTCAAAAGCAGATTTATCGGTTTCGTAAGAGAATAAAACGTCACCTTTTTTAACCGTGTCGCCAACTTTAACGTTCCAAGACGTTAAAATACAACTTTCAACAGTTATGCCTTGTTTTGGCATTAAAACGCCGTTTGCCATAAAAAATCTCCTTAGTTTATATAATAATAAATTTTATTACATTATATACTAAATGATTATTTTTGTAATTGTTTGAAAAAAAGTTGCAAAATGATATAAAATATGATAAAATATGGACATAAATAATCACAAATGAACAAAAATTTCATAAAAATGGAGAAAAAAGTGTTAAGTTTAGAAAGACAAGAAGAAATTTTAGAAATATTAAACAAAAATAAATCGGCAACGGTAGATTTTTTAGCAAACAGTTTATTCGTTTCGGGGGCAACTATTCGTAGGGACTTAAAGCAAATGGAGCAAAGGGGTATGATTATCCGTTCGCACGGTGGCGCGATGCCGTTTAAGTCAAGTTCAATTGAAACAAGTTTCGTCGTTAGGGAGCAAAAAGACGCGCAAGCAAAAAGAAAAATAGCGTCGCTTGCCGTAAGATTAATTAAAAACGGCGACTCAATTTTTGTTGATTCGTCGTCTACGACAAGTTACGTTATGGAACTGTTAAAAGATTTTACAAACATAACGGTAACAACTACGGGTATAAGAAACGCTACTATTTTATCTTCAGCCGATAAAGTTAAGGTGTATATTGCAGGTGGGCTCGTATCAAATCACTCAAACTCAATTACGGGGACGGATACGATGGACTACATTTCGCAATTACACGCCGATATATCTATATTATCTTGCACCGGTGTTTCTATTGAAACGGGCGTAAACGACGCAAGTATCGAGCAGTCTAAGTTAAAACAACGTATGCGCAAAAATTCAAATAAAGTTGCAATACTTGCCGATTCAACTAAATTCGGTAAAACTTTTATGTGTCATGATTTTTGGTTTGACGAAATCGACTACTTAATTACCGAAAAAATGCCACCTAAAGAGTTTTTAGACGTTTTAAGTAAGACAAAATGTAAGTTAATAACGCCTAAAAGCGATGAATTATTGTAATAAAAAAAGACTAATCAAGCGATTAGTCTTTAAAAATATTTTAATGATGTAGTTTAACACCACTCTTTTATTTTAACATATAATATAGTAAAGGTCAATATGTTTTTTGAAAATAAAGTTGGGTAAAATTTTGCAAAAAGGTATTGACTGAAAGGCTATTTAATTTTATAATAAAAGTACAAAAGGAACTTACAATCAAGTCTAAAAAAGGGGGTACGGACCAAAAGTTTAAGTAGTTTTTAAATGTTGCAAAGTAACTCACAACCCAAAAAAATGATAGGAGAAAGGCCAATGAATTAAGGTGAATTAGCAAATAAACTAAAGGAGGTTTTCTATAGTGTATTTACTAAAAAAGTTAAGCGTTTACAAAACGGTGATTAAATTTTAAATAAGGAGTAGGCCAATGAACAGTTTAGAAATAGCCTAAAAGCGTAGTAGGTCATATTAGTGCAAAATATTGCAAAGGTTATTTTATAGATGACAACTAAGTACGCGAGTAGAACTAAATATATATAGATTAAGGGACAACATTTAGTTGTCGCTTTTGTGTTGTTGTTTCATATTAAAAGAATAAAAAGTGTCATTTTATATAAAATAATTATAAAACGCTTTACAAATATTATACAAAATGGTAATATTAAATCAAGGAGCATATAAATTATGGAAAAAACTAATGCAATTATACAAAATATTAAAAAGTTGAAAGAAGAAAGAAAATTGACTAACAAACAATTAAGTGAATTGTCTAACGTTCCACTCGGTACTTTAAATAAAATTTTATCAAGCAAAGTAAAAAGCATAAAAATTGAAACGCTTGAAAAGTTAACTAATAGTTTAACGAAAAATCAATTTTCTACTAATAGTGATTATGGTTATATAAGAGTAGGCGCCTCGTCGTTTATAGTTAAATTAGCAAACGTAAAAAGCAACGTTGAAAGTATCAAAAACGAAATTGAAAAAGCCCTTTTTAACAACGTAGAAGTTTTAGTTTTTCCTGAAATGAGTATAACGGGTTACACGATAGGCGATTTAGTTTTTCAAGAACTTTTATTAGCCAAAGCAAAGCAAGGATTGTTAGAAATCGTAGAATTTTCTAAAAATAAAAATATACTAATTTTCGTTGGTATGCCGTTAAAAGTAAATAATTTACTTTACAACGTTGCGTGTAGTGTATTTGACGGTGAAATTTTAAGTGTAACGCCAAAGCGCAATATTAATGAAAGTGAAAGTAGATATTTTAGCGCATACGACGGTCAAAATATTAAAATAAATATATTAGATAAAGAGTGTTTGTTTGGTAACGATATAATTTTAGTTTCAAAAAATAATGAAAACGTTAAAATTTCTTGCGAAGTTGGTAGTGATTTATTTAGTATTATTCCGCCGTCGACAATTCATTATCAAAACGGTAGTGTAATTAACGTTAATTTGGCTTGTTTTAACGAAGTCGTTTCTTCTATTAAAGAGCGTACTTTAACTATCAAAGCGCACGCTTTAAAAAACAAAAGCGCTTACGTTTTAAGTAATAGTGGCTACGGTGAAAGCACGAGTGATTTAGTGTATACGGCGCATAGCGTAATTTGTGAAAACGGTAAATTAGAAAAAGAAAGCAAACCGTTTGAAACGGGTTTAATTTATACCGACGTTGACGTTGAGTATTTAAATTACTTAAAAAGTAAAAACTTAAAAAACGATTTACAATGCGACCAAAATTATGCTTATATTAAGTATGATTTTAAAAAGCAAAATTATGAAATTTGCAAAGAATATTCAAAAACGCCGTTTATTAATCAAAACAAAAAGGCGTCTGAAAAAGAATGTAATTTTATTTTAGAATTACAAGCAAACGCATTAAGTCAAAGAATTAATCATATCAACGCAAAAACGCTAGTAATCGGCGTTTCGGGTGGACTTGATAGCACGCTTGCCTTGCTTGTATGTAAAAGGGCAATAGAATTATCTAATAAAAGCGCAAAAGACGTAATAGGCGTAACAATGCCGTGTTTTGGAACTTCGTCAAGGACTAAATCAAATGCAATAATATTAATGAAAGAATTAGGCGTAACGATTAAAGAAATTGATATAACAAACGCCGTTAAACTTCATTTTAAAGATATAGGACACGACGAAAAAATAGTTGACGTAACCTTTGAAAATAGTCAAGCAAGGGAAAGAACGCAAATTTTAATGGATTTAGCCAACAAAACGGGTGGTATCGTTATAGGTACGGGTGATTTAAGTGAACTTGCTTTAGGTTTTTGCACTTATAACGGCGACCATATGAGTATGTATTCTGTAAACGCGTCGGTACCTAAAACGCTAATGCGTGAAATTATATATTATCAAGCAAAAAAATCAAGTCAAAGTTTGTGCGAAGTATTATTAGACGTAATAGATACACCTGTTTCGCCTGAATTATTACCAACAAAAGAACAAGATACGGCACAAAAAACTGAAGATATCGTAGGTCCATATATATTGCACGACTTCTTTCTATATTATATAATAAGTTGTGGATTTAGTCCGTCAAAGATATTTTATATAGCAAAAAAGACCTTTAAAGACGATTTTGACCAAAAAACCATTTATAAGTGGTTAGTTAATTTTTATAAAAGATTTTTCACGCAACAATTTAAACGCTC
>JAZRCS010000014.1:0-5202 GCA_045659885.1 Christensenellaceae bacterium | reverse complement strand
TCGTTTCTTTTATTATTAATAACAGCCTTGCATTTGCCTATATAAGCCGTGTATACACCGGCGTCGTCGGTAAAGTCGTCTTCGTTAGTGCAAAGTGAATAAGCCCTTTTTAACTCGTTTACCATAAAGCCTTGTGGAGTTTGCGCTAAATAACGATTTTTACGCGTTGAAACGACGATATTATCTTTATTATCCGTTTCGATAATAGTGTCGGTTGGAGTAGTACAAACAACCCCAGAGCCAAAGGCTTTAACGCTTTTAATACAGTCGATTATAACGCTTTTATCAATAAAAGGTCTTGCTCCGTCGTGTATTAAAACTGCGCCGTCGTTAAGGGTAAAAAGAGCGTTTTTAACTGACTGAAAACGGGTTTCGCCCCCTTCTATATATATAATAGGCTTTGAAATTGAAGATAATTCCTTTTGAATTTTTGCTTTTTCGCCACTTGCGTAAACTACGATAATATCGTCAATCGGTTTAATTTCACTAAACGTTTTTACCGTTTTGTAAACTAACGATTGACCGTCTATTTTACTAAAAATTTTATTGTTTTTTTGCCCCGAGCGACTGCCTTTTCCTGCGCAAGCAATAATTGCTGTAACCTTTAAATTTTTCATATTTCACCCTAATTTAATACCTTATAAAGAGATTGTACTTGGTCTTTTTTAACCGTTTCTTTAACGTCTAAAACTTCAAAAATTAAAGAATTTTTAGCAAACTTTATTTCAACTACGTCGCCTATTTTTAGTTTGTACGAAGGCTTTACGTCTTTGCCGTTGACGGCTACTTTGCTATTTTCACACGCCTCTTTAGAAAGCGTTCTTCTTTTTAATATTCTCGAAACTTTAAGAAATTTGTCGATTCGCATAATAAATCCTTTAAAAAAATTTATAAAAAAACTGTAAAAGAGTTGACAATTTGACAAGGTTAATTTATAATAGTAAAATGCTAAAATGTAATAATAGCGTCTTTTTGCACTTTTTTAGGAAAAAATAAGCAAAAAACGATACTTTTTTTGAAGGTATAAATTACATTTATAAGCGCAACTTGTAAAATTTTGTTCTTTCATTGTCGATATTATAACTCAACAACGAAGAATAATCAAGTTGTTTTACAATATTTTTTAAGGAGTCTATAAAATGCGTAAGTTACAAACAGTAAAATGCGGAAACGTGGAAAGAAAGTCTTTTGCCAGAAGTCAAGAGATGCAACCTATTCCTTACCTTGTCGAAGTTCAAAAAGATTCTTATAATGCTTTTATCGAAGAAGGTATAGGTGACGTCTTTGAAGATTTCTCACCTATAACCGACTTTGCCGACCACTATGAGTTGTATTTTCTTGAACACAATCTTAACGGTGAGCCAAAGTACAGTGAAAAAGAATGTAGGGATAGAGATGCCACTTACGCCGTTCCATTAGAAGTTAAGGTTCGACTTAACAATAAAGTAACGGGTGAAATAATAGACCAAAACGTCTTTATGGGTGATATGCCTAAAATGACGGATAGTGGTTCGTTTATTATTAACGGTGCTGAAAGGGTTGTCGTTTCACAACTCGTTCGTTCGCCAGGCGTGTATAACGCTTTCGTTCAAGATAAATCGGGTAAAAAACTTTACAACACTACGATTATGCCAAACCGTGGTGCTTGGCTTGACTTTGAACAAGACAGTCAAGGAGTATTAACGGTAAAAGTTGATAGAACCCGTAAAATTACTGCTACGACTCTTTTAAGGGCGTTAGGTTACGGTAGCAACGCATCTATTTTTGAAATTTTTGAAAATAACGAAATTATCGCTAACACTGTTAAAAGGGACGAAGACAACGGCATTACTTGTGAACACAAAGGCCTTATCGAACTTTACAAAAGGTTAAGACCAGGCGAAATGCCAACTGAAGACGCAGTTAAACAATACATCAAAAACAATTTCTTTGAACCAAGAAGATACGATTTAGCAAAAGTTGGTAGATATAAATATAACAAAAAACTTTGCTTAGCTAACCGTATCGTTGGTCTTACTTCGGCTGAAGATATTATTTCGGTTGACGGTGAAGTTTTAGCGTCTAAAGGCGAAGTATTTACTGAAGAACAAGCAAAGTTAATTCAAAACAGTGGTATTAACTGCGTTTACGTTACTACTGAAAGTGGCGAAAGACACAAAATTATTGCTAACAACGTTGCAGACTTTAAAGTTGTTAGTGGCGTAAAAGCAAAACCGTTTGGTTTAATCGACACTATTTACTATCCTAACTTCGTATTCGCTAAAGAAATTTACGAACTTTCAAAAATGGTAGCAGTAGAAGATATCGCTGAACAATACAAAGTTCAAATTAACGACTTATATTACGTAGAAGAACTTTCTGAAGAAAGACTTGCTGAAGAAAGACCAGAAGACCAAAAGAATTTTGAAGCAAGAAAAGAAATGAGAAGAAAGTTCGTTGAAGCTTGTAAAAAATTCTTTGAAATTATTGAAAGTGGCGATATTCCTTCTAAACTTTCTGCAGAAGATAGAAAAACTATTAGACCACTTATTGATAAACTTAACCACAAACACCTTACGGTAGACGACGTTGTAGCAGGTATTTCGCTTAATATCGACCTTACTAAAAATATCGGTTCTATCGACGATATCGACCACTTAGGTAATAGAAGGGTAAGAAGTGTTGGTGAACTTTTACAAAATCAATTCCGTATAGGTTTCTCAAGACTTGAAAAAGTTATTAAAGAAAGAATGTCTACTCAAGACCCTAAAGAAATTAATCCAAAGGGCTTAATTAACGTTAGACTTATTAGTTCGGCAATTAAAGAATTCTTTGGTTCGTCACAACTTTCACAATTTATGGACCAAACTAACCCTATTGCAGAACTTACGCATAAAAGAAAACTTTCGGCGTTAGGTCCAGGTGGTCTTAATAGAGAAAGGGCAACTTTCGACGTGCGTGACGTACACTACACGCATTACGGACGTATGTGCCCTATCGAAACGCCAGAAGGTCAAAATATCGGTCTTATCACGTCGCTTTCAACTTTTGCTAAAGTTAACGAATACGGCTTTATCGAATCTGCATACAAAAAGGTTGATAAAGTTAACGGCGTCGTAACTAACGAAGTTGAATATCTTACTGCCGACGTTGAAGATAAATATATTATTGCTCAAGCAAACGAGCCACTCGACGAACAAGGTCGTTTCGTGAACGAAAGGGTACTTTCAAGAAAGAAAGAAGAAATCGTTGAAGTTCCAAGGGATAGCGTTGACTATATGGACGTATCTCCAAAACAACTCGTATCTGTTGCAACGGCGCTTATTCCGTTCCTTGAAAACAGCGATACGAACAGAGCGTTAATGGGCTCGAACATGCAAAGACAAGCAGTTCCACTTCTCGTTCCAGAAAACGCAATCGTTGGTACGGGTATCGAAGCAAAAATTGCTTACGATTCAGGCGTAATGGTAATTGCTGAAAACGACGGTATCGTTAAAAACGTTTCGGGTAAAGAAATCGTAGTTGACGAAAACGGAACTCTTCATACTTACACGCTTAAAAAGTTTGAACGTTCAAACCAAAGCACGTGTCTTAACCAAAGACCTATCGTTTCGGTTGGTGACGTTGTTAAAAAAGGCGACGTATTAGCCGACGGTCCTTCAACTGCTAACGGCGAACTTGCCCTTGGTAGAAACATATTAATCGGTTATATGACTTGGGAAGGTTATAACTACGAAGACGCTATCTTACTTTCTGAAAAACTTGTTCAAGACGATATATTTACTTCAATTCACATTGAAGAACACGAAATTGAAGAAAGAGATACTAAACTTGGTAGCGAAGAAATTACAAGGGATATTCCACACTTAAGCGAAGAAGTTTTAAAAGACCTTGATGAAGACGGTATTATTAGAATAGGTGCCGAAGTTACAAGTGGCGATATTTTAGTAGGCAAAGTTTCACCAAAAGGCGAAGTTGAACTTACGCCAGAAGAAAGACTTTTAAGAGCAATCTTCGGGGACAAGGCAAGGGAAGTTAAAGACACGTCTTTAAAAGTTCCTTACGGTGAAGGTGGTATAGTAGTAGACGTTAAAGTCTTCTCACGCGAAAATAAAGACGATTTAGCGCCAGGCGTTAATAAAGTCGTAAGAGTTTATATTGCTCAAAAAAGAAAGATTTCGGTTGGCGACAAGATGGCTGGTCGTTACGGTAACAAGGGCGTTATTTCAAGAATACTCCCAGAAAGCGATATGCCGTTTATGGCAGACGGTACGCCACTTCAAATCGTACTTAATCCATTAGGCGTTCCATCACGTATGAATATTGGTCAAGTATTAGAAGTGCACCTTGGTCTTGTTTGTAAACAACTTGGTTGGAAGGTTGTAACTCCTGTATTTGAAGGCGCAACCGAAAAAGATATAAGAGAATTACTCTTTGAAAACAATATAGTAAATCCAAACGGCGAAGTTGACGGTAAAATTCAACTTTACGACGGAAGAACGGGTGAACCGTTTGAAAATAGGGTAACGGTAGGTTCAATGTATATGATTAAACTTCACCACCTTGTTGACGATAAAATTCACGCACGTTCAACCGGTCCTTATTCACTTGTTACGCAACAACCTCTCGGTGGTAAAGCGCAATTTGGTGGACAAAGATTTGGTGAAATGGAAGTTTGGGCTTTGGAAGCTTACGGTGCTGCATATACGCTACAGGAAATGTTGACAGTTAAATCTGACGATATCAGAGGTCGTGTGAAGGCTTATGAGGCAATCGTTAAGGGTCAAAATATTCCTTCACCGGGTGTACCGGCTGCATTTAAGGTTCTTGTTAAAGAGTTACAATCTCTCGGCTTGGATGTTACGGTAAAAGATAAGTTTGATAACGATATCATTCTTAAAGATTATGGTGATGAAGAGTGCGAGGATGAAAAGAAATATTCTGCTGAACATCTCGGCGAAAACATAATGGATAGACCAGACTTTATGTTTGATGATGAAGAGGGTGTTATAGCTGATGATGATACAGATACCAAAGAAGATGACGAACTCGATGTGAGTGATTTCTTCAGCGGAAATGAGTCGGATGATGATTACTCCGACGATGAAGAATAATCGGGAAAAGGAAGGATAAGCTAATGGATAATATTGAATTTTCTTCTATAAATATTGGTCTTGCGTCTCCCGATATGATACGTTCTTGGTCTCATGGTGAGGTAAAAAA
>JAZRCS010000013.1:0-1902 GCA_045659885.1 Christensenellaceae bacterium | reverse complement strand
GTTAACGAACTATCAACGGCGTTTGGTAAACGAAGTGCCGAAACCGAAAGTCCTCTATTTACGAGTTTACGTTTACTATCGGCAACTTTATCACGCCTTAAAATACTATCGAAATGCTCGTTCCTTTCTTTAATTGCGTCGAAAATTTCAAATCCTTCAAACCCGTAGTCGTAAGCGTAAGAACAAAGGACTAAAAAAGTTGCACTACTTACGTCTTTGGTTGAAAATGCTATTTTCATATTAAGCCTCCTCGGCTACGATTTTATTAAGCGCGTTTACGTACGCCCTTATACTTGCTGCAACTATATCGGTTGACGTACCGTTACCCGAATAAAGTTTGCCTTTATTACGAAGTCTTACAAGCGCTGAACCTAACGCTTCTTTACCTTCGGTTACCGATTGTACTTGGAAATCGTCAAGTTCGTAGTGATGACCGATACATTGTTCAATTGCTCTAAACGCTGAATCAATAGGGCCTTCGCCAACGCTAACACCTGATATTATTTCGCCGTTTCTTTTTAAAGTTACTTGCGACATTGACGTTGAAACGTTTGAACTTGTAGTAGTGTACGTTTCAAAGTGATAAGTTGACGGTGCTTGCATAGCGTTACTTGCTATAAGCGCTTCAAATTCTTTAACGCTAACCGTTCCCCTCTTTTCACAAACTTTGATAAGCGCATCGAATACTTTGCCTGCGTCGGTATCTGTAAGTTCGTAGCCTAAAGTAGTTGCAGTATTAGTTACGTCTTTTAAAGTAGAGTTGCTATCAAATAAAATTTTATTTTTATCGTTTACGTCACTATTTACGTTTATATCTTTGCTACTGATTTTTGAAAGCAATTCGTCTACGCTTGAGTGAATTTTAGTAACGTTGAGATTAATTTTTGCGCCTACGCTTGCTCCACAAACTGTAATAGCGTCGCTAATTTCGCCCGTTAAAAGCGCATCTTTACCAGATATTGCGCATTTTAAACCGTCTGCGCCTTTACTAATTGAAGAAAACGCCGATGCAACGCCCATTTTAACTGCGTTAGATACTTGTACGTATACTTGAACGTTTACTTGACTTTTAACTTTTTCAACGATACTTGCAATTTCTTCTGGTGTTGACGAGCCTGCATTGTCGCAAATACTAATAACCGTTGCACCACTTTCTTCGGCAGTTTTTACGGCCTTTAATAAAAAATCAATGTCGCCCCTCGTAGCGTCAAGCGCCGAAAATTCTACGTCGCTTGTATATGTTTTTGCTGTTTTAATAAGTTCTACTATTTGAGAAAGCATTTTTTCTTGCTTTACGTGATATAAGTATTCCATTTGAATAGTAGAAACGGGAAGTTCTATTTGTAAACGTGGTTTTTTAGCGTATTTAATACATTCCCAAGCACTTTCAACGCCTTTAGCATCAAATCCAACTGGAATTGCTAAAATTGCGTTTTTAACGTTTTGAGAAATAGTTTTATTTATGATTGCGTCTTCACGGAAATTTTTAACTTGTGGCAATTCAATAACGTCAACGCCTAATAAATCAACGCTTGTTGCAATAGCCGTTTTTTCACGGAATAAAAGCGAAACTTCGCGCTCGTTACAAAGTTTTTTAAGCGTAACGTCAATAATATCAATTTTTTTCATAGTAAAACTCCTTTAACAAAAAAAATTTTAATAAAAAAGTCCCAAAGCAATAATGCTTCGGGACGAGAAAATCGTGGTACCACCCAAAATTCGCTATAAAATAGCCTTAATAAACTCTAACAAGTCTTTGCCTTGATAACGGAGCATGCCGTAATTCCTTACTATTACTTCACGAATTATGCTCAGGAGTGAGACTTTATTTTTCTTGCCTATTGACTTACACCAACCGTCAACTCTCTAAAAAGCGTGTAGAAAAATAAATAATTCCTTCAC
>JAZRCS010000012.1:0-47437 GCA_045659885.1 Christensenellaceae bacterium | reverse complement strand
TCAAAATTAGCGCCACTCTTAACTAAAGGAATAGTTAAATAATCGCTATCGTTTTCTTCTAATTTAATCTTAATAGGAAGTACAACTTCGCCTCTACCGTCGTCAATTGAGTAGATTGCATCTTTAGATACTTGCGTACCGTTATCTTCATAATAGAATTCAGCAAAGTGCTTGTATTCAGTATATTTTTCAAACGACATACTGTCAAGGTATACAGTACCTACGTTAGCGCTATCAGCATAGAACATAGGTTTTCTATGTGCATCATCGTTAGCCGTAGAATATTGTTGAAGTAATCTACCAGAGTTACAAAGTTTGTTTAATAACATACCTTTGTCAATTTTTAACTCAGTCCATTCATTGTAGTTAACAGTAAGAATATCACCTTTATTTGAATGGTCACCATAGTAAACGTTAAGAGTATTGCTTTGTGCACCATTTGGTTTAGCAAAGTAAACTTTAATAGAAAGGTAATCCCAGTTTTCACAGTTAAAGCCTATAAAGTAACCATCGTCAGTTGGCGATTTTTCAGTGCCAAATAATGTTTTTGCAAAGCCTGCACTTTCCATTTGTGTTTGCGTATCATAATCAGCAGACCTTAAATAGAATGCAGAATAACTTGTATTATACGTTTGACCTTTAGTAGAAATTACACCGTATCTACCGTTGTATTCGCTATACCAAGTAGTACCTTCTACCATTTCACTTTTAGCACTTGCTAAGTATGCAGCAGCAACACTTGCAGAGTCAGAGAAAGTATTAATTACTCTTGCATTATCAATAGTATTTGCAACAACTTCAAACGTAATTAAATTAGACGAATTGATTATTCCATCTTCAGTATAATATACGAATACGTTATACGTTCCAGCTAAATATGCAGTAAACGTACCGTTATTTACAGTAAATTCATAATTATTTGCTGGATTGCTATCAAGTCTTACAACGTCGTAAGTAACGTTTTCAGTATTAGTAACTAATTGTCCATCAATTAAAGTCTCAATAGTAACTTGGCTATTTAACATTATAGGATTATTAACGTCAAAATCTTCACCGTTTACTTTAAACGTTGGTTCAATGATTATATCGCCTACAACAACAATTTCAATTTGATTTGTGATTTGTATACCGTTATAAGTTGCAGTTGCAGTAATAACGTAAGTTCCAGTAGCAGAAACGTTAATAGCGTTATTAGTAATAGTTATAGGGTTATTGTGTTCGTTTTTAACAGTTACAACTATATTTTCTGCGCCTTCAAGTTCAGCAACAATGTTGATATCGTTATTAATAACGTATTTATTAAATCCAGTTGGGAATTGAGCGTCAATCACAATATTTTTAGCATAATCTTTAGTGATTATTTTTTCCATAGTAATATTGCCATTAGTAGCAATTACTTTAATATCGTAAGACGTAGAAACTGTTGGAGTAAACTTGTTATTAGTAAGCGTAGTCCAAGCGCTGTCGCTTGATTTTTTAACAGCATACGTATAAGTTAAACCGTCAACACCTTCAAGACTTGCATCAATAGTAACTTCTTGACCTAAACTGCTTTCACCTAAAGAAATCGCAAGGCCATTTACAGTAATTAATTTTGATGCGAAAACTTGTTCGCCACCAGTCTTTTCAAGACCTTGTTCGTTAAGTTTTGCTTGAACAAAATACGTACGTGAAATATAATCATCTTCAATTTCAGTCGTATACGTGTTACCGTCTAAAAGCGTATAAGTCGCAGGTTTATCTCCGTCTGGTACTAGACGGAAAGCATAAGAACCCGACTTTAAGAAACCTTCTTCAATTAAAGTTCCGTTATTAGTTTTAGCGTTTGTTTTGTTTACGTAGAAAGTAAAATCATCTTTAGTAAGTCCAAAATTACCTGCGTTAGCAATATCGAAAGTAATTTCAGAACCCATAATGTAAGTGTCCTTATCTAAAACGATATCTGCACCTTTAGCGTAAGAAACGTTGTCGAAATAGAAATCAAACTTTTCATAATCTGCTAAAGAAACAGTAAAGTAAGTTCCGTTAGTAGACGACCTTGCATAAGCTAATACGTTATTAACGTTAGTTGAAACTTTAAGTTCAGTTTTACTTACTTTATATTCAAACCATTCACCAACAGGAATTTTAGTTGTATTGATAGCACTTGCTTTGTATACGGAAACAGTTTTTTGTGTTTCATTTGCATTTTTAGGTTTAACTAATACTCTCATAGAAAGGTAGTCAATATCAGAATTTGATAACCAGTCTTTAAAGAAAGTATTATTTCTATAAGTTGATTGAATATAAATACTTCTTGTATCAGTTGAAGTAGTATCAGATGCTAAACCTTTAATAACGCCATATTTAACTACGCCGTTTTTATCTTCTAATTTTTGAAACCAGTCTTCACCGATAGGGTTTGTTTTATTAGCATTATAGTTAGCAATTAAAGATGCTGGCGTTTCAAACGATTCAATTTCACCCCAAGCGTCGGTAGTTTCTTTAATAGAATAATCTTTACTAAGTACCCTTGCATCTGCTTCGCTTTGGTGATTATTCCAAGCGTAAACTGAAATTTTGTAAACACCTGGTTCTGTTGGAGTAAACGATGCACCGTCATTTGTAAAGTTTTGGCCATTTACAACGATAGCGTTAGCAGTATCTAAGGTCGTAACGTATTCACCGTTAACCTTATTAGTAAGGTAACGTTCAACTACTAATTTTTTGCTAATTTGTGCACCCTTAGTGTCAAATTCAAGTGGAACTTTAACTTCGTTATTAATTACGCCAAAGTCAGGCATATTTAAGAACATTATATAAGGTGGAGTTTTATTAACACCGTTAATAATAATTTCCCTTTGACCGAGAATTTCTTCGTCGTCGTCTTTAACCGTTATAACTAATCTATAATAATTTTTTACAACTGTAAATTGACCACCAGATTTAATTTCAACGTTATTACCGTCGGCATCAAAAATTTCACACGTAGCAATATAAGAGTTGCCGTCTTTATCTAAAACGTCCAAGTATTGAGAAACACCAAAAATTTCATTTAATTCATATTCAATAGTTTTGTCTTCAAAATCTTGGAATTCTATACTATTTTTAGTACAACCTGCTAAAGTAAGACATAAGGCAGATATTACAGTTAATAAAGCAATTAATAATTTTTTTGTTTTACTCATTTATATATCCCCCTTAAGCGTGTATTACCCTAAAACTATCAAAGTAATACGTCATCATTGTGAAACTTTCAGTAATTCTTTCATCGTCAATTTTGATAGTGTTACCGAATTCGTCTTCGCCCCCATTAACGTATGGAGTTGAGTTATGAGTTATCCAAAGGTAACCTGGGTCGGTAATTCTATTATCGTTTGTATAGTATTCGTCAGGTTGTAAAAGATTGCCTTCAGCGTCTTCCCATTCTTTTAAGCCAAGCACACTTGATGCAATTTCTTCAACTGAAATTGTTACAGTAGACCATTGTCCAGGTTGTGGCTCAATAATACCGGCATCTATTTGACTTACCCATTTAGCGTCGCTTGCATAGAATTTTGTAGAAATTTGATAAGCAAACGGACTTGCATTATACACGTCGTAGCAGAAATAATAATCTTTCCACTCATCCCTTGGAATAATGTACGGATTGTCTAACTCAGGATTATAGAAATACGTTTGCCAGAAAAGACGCATAACTGGTTCTGGAATAGTCCATCTATGCCAAGCCGACTTATAGCCTTCACTTGCCTTCATTAACGGGAATTTATATTCCAACATTCTACTACCAGTCGTTGGAACGATACCATTAACTTCACTTGCTGTTACTACCATTTGAGTTGGAGCAGAAATAGGGTCTTGTTGTCTAATTTCTGGAAGATTTTGTTGATAAATTTCATCAAACGTTAATAAATATTTAACTTTAGCATTAACGTCGAAGTTAACAGGTGAATCAAAACCGTTTATAGTCTTTTTATAAACTAAAGTTAAATCGTCCATATAGTATACAGGAGCATCTTCAACTTCACTTGACCTTGCAATTTCGTATTCTAAATAAATACCTTTAGTAGTAGTCATATCACTTCTACTAAGTTCAGACGTAATTGACAACGTACCGTAGTCGATAAAGTATTTAACGTGAGTCCATTCTTTTGATTTTAAGTTAAAAGTTTGACCTTTTAATTTAGAAATGGTTTCAAATTTAGTATATTTATTTACAAGACCAACGGTAACGGTTTTATCAACGTCGTTATCGTTATACATCCAAAAACTTACGTAATCAACGTACGAGAAGTCTTCATAGTTAAATTCCCACGCCGTCGAAGACGTTGGAAACCAAACTACAGGTGCTATCGTTTTAATATGACCACCTATAGGTTGTATTTTTGCCGAACAATTACCACTTTTGCAGTAATCTTTATCCTTATTTCTTCTAACTACACCAAACATTTTTTCAAGTTTAATGCACGAAAAGTCAGGATTCCATTCTTCAAAGTTGTAAAGTTCTACCTTTGAAGAGTTAGCAACTTTATTTACAACGTTAGTATCGTTGTCTCCGTCCTTTCCGCCTTTGCAATCGCAACCGGCGAAAAGAGAAACAGACATTACGATAGAAAGTATTAAACTTAATAATCTAATTAATTTTTTCATTTTAATACCCCCCTAATTAGGCTTCATAAACAACTATATCTTTAAGATAGAACGTTGCATCTTTAAACATAGGCTTATCGTCTTCTTCAAACGTCCAAAGCATTTCTACAAGTGGATATTTAGCCCAGTCGTTACCACTTGGAATAATTTCAACTTGGTTATGTCCATGTTGTAAAGTTACCGTGAACAAGCTTACTTCTTTATCATTTGATAAGAAACCAGATACAGTAATTTTAATTTCACTTCCAGGATTGTAGAAGTTGAATATCATTGAAACTGTCTTACTACTAAATAACGAGTTGATTTTTGGACTTATTACACTAATAGCAACGTATGCGTCTTCTTCATCACTTTCGTCAATTTCATCCCTAAGCGCTTGGCCGTAAACGGTAATTGCAACGTCGTTTGCACCAACTTCACCTTCTAAAGCGGCAACCGTACCAACGAGTTCAGCGTCCACGTCTGCACTGTATTGACTAAACGTAGCGTTTTCAAGGATATCTTCTGCTTCAACAACAGAAACTTTACCACCAACACCTTGCGAGTAAACTAAAGTATCACCACTATCAGACTTAAATTCTAAGTTAAGTTCTTGAATAGCATCTTGCGTTCTGTCTAATACGACTTTATATAAATAACCATTACCCTTTTGAGTGTAATCATTTATTGATTGACCGTTATTTTTTAACTCTCTTCTTGCGCCGTTTGTGTTTTTAAGGTAAATTTCATATTCAATTTTACCATAACCGTTATCTTTAACGCTTACGATACACATACCTGCTTCAGTACATTTTGAAAGGTTAATTAACGCCCTTCTTGTTGCTTCAAAGTTAGCGCAGTCCATAACGCAAGTAATACCGTTATAAATATTTTTACCTAAACCAGAAATAACGCCCGTAGGGTCGATATCAAGTCCAGTTTCTTCGGCAATTTTAGCATATTCTTGTTTTAAGTTATAGAAAAGTTCATACTCTTCATAAGCATCTACTTTTGCTTGAATTCTAAACGATGGAATGAGTTCGTCTAATTCGTATTGAGCAGCAGGATAGAAGTAATATCCGTCACCGTTACCGTAGTTAGACCTTAAATAGTTAGTATTGAAGAATTCGTCAATCATTACGCCACCGTTGTATTTATCGTAGAAAGTATCGGCAGCCCAGTCAGATTGTGCTTGAATATCGTATTCTGCTTGCATCCAACCTAACATTCTTTCAGGAAGGCTGTTACCTTCGATATCGTGAACGAAAGCGTACCACCATCTTAATTCAGCGTCTTTATATTTTTCCCTTTGTGCAGCAGTTGAATAGTTACCGTATGGTGGAGCAAAACAATCTACGTATTCTGCATAAGCAGGAGACCAAGCCGTAGCAACCGGACATTGTAAAGATAAAATAGATGCTACCATTTCTGCTTGGAAATCTTCCCAACTTGCACCCGGATGGAGCGTTTCGTATTGCGCTTTATAATTAGACCTATCGTTACCATAAGCGTCAACACCTGTGCTATCTGCAATAATTTTAGCATACTCAACGCGCAACTTTCTAAGTGAAAGACCACAAGCCTTAGTTTCTAAGAACTTACCGTTTGACGCAGGTTCGTCTGGAGCGCAGTCTAAAATTAATTTGCCAAGATAGTTAATATTATCTTCGATAGCAAATTGAACGAACTTATCGAATTTTTTCATATAAATAGGTACAGAGAAACACTTTTTACCTTTTAAGTCTGGATATTGTTCGTGCCAAGCAGTATCTTCTGGGAAGTTACCGTCAAAACCTGCACTACCCCAAGAACCTGCCATATTCCAAGTGTGTACCCTTTCACGTTTTAATAAATCCCTTGCGAGTGAAAGGTCTAACTCTTGTTGCGCGTCACCAGAACCTTGCTCTGCAGACAAACGAGCCGGAGCATATCTATATTTAACGATAGCGTCGTTCCATAAATCGGCAGCCCTTTGCGTAAAGTCAAGTTCGGCGTTAAACTTATGATTTCTCATACCAAAAGAGCCTGTTACGTGCGAAGTTTCGCTAACCGTTGCATCAACGATATTTAACGTTACGGGAATTTCCTTTTTAAAGGTTTTAAAATCAACGGTAATAGTTCCTTTATAAGTGCCTGGCTTATTATAAGTGTACTTTTCTTTGTCGGTCATAGTTTTGGCTTCAAGGTCACTTATACCTTCTTTTAAAACTGGAATATCGTCTTTTAATTCTGGTCTTGTTGAAAATTGGAAAGTAAGACCTTGGTTTAATCCTGCTTTAAACTGGTTTTGACCGTAGTTTATAACGGCGTTCATAGGAATTAAAGCGTCAGGGTAATATCCTGCCGTATATCCAAAGTTCGCCCAGTTAATAGACCTATAGCCCATTGAACCGATAAACATATAGTTTTGTTTTGCAACGTCAACGTTGTCGCTACTATATACTTCGCTACTATCTGCAACGTTTACTAAATCCGAAATAGTGGCGTTGTACCAGTCAACGTCTTTTTCAGAATTCATAATAAGTTGCAAAATTTCATATTCACCTTGTACCATAGTGATTTCAAGTGATTCAGCCGATAATATTTCTTTATCTGCAGGCATTTCGTCCTGTTTTACTTTGTAGGTATTATATACCGTATAGAAATATAAATCTTTTTCACTTAAACCAGTCTCTTTACAAGCCGTTAACGGAAATAACGTTGAAAAAGCAAGAACTGCAGATACTAAAGCTGTAAAAATTCTATTTTTCTTCATAAAATCCTCTACATAATTAATAAAATTCATATTAACTATCAAATAAACGTTGTATTCACGTATATTTGCGCGCGTTACGTAAAAAGTAACAAGTTGTAACCTACCAACTATCTTTATTACATAAAGATAGTTTTGAGCATATTATAAACTATTTATTTTATAATATACACTTGCATTTTATAATGCTAATTTGCAAAACGAAAGTTTTGCACTAAACACGTTAATTAAAATAACTTATTAGTTAAATTAAATAACGTAATATTTACTTTATTTAACGTACGAAATAACTTTAGAATAAAACCACACTCAACTTGCATTTCGTACGGAATTTTCAAATTAAAAGTTTATAAGACCAAAAAATTTTATTACAAAAATTGCAATAAATTTAAAATAAAACCTATTTTATCGTTAAATAAAATATTTTTTTGTACAGAACGCCGAAAACGGCGTTCTATACAATATTAAATTAAATATTAATAACCACCAGAATCAGAAAGACCTGCTTCAAATAAATAACGGTCAAGGGCCGTTTGATTCATTATCGTCTTAGTGTCATCAAATAATTTTTGAGCAGTTGGTGCGTCTTTTTCACGTAAAGTTCTACCGATATCACCACTAATAACGATTGATTGAAATTGAGTATCCGAAAGTGGTTTTCTACCTTCAACGCAAATCGTCTTAATAGGATTAAACGTGTTAAAAATAATGTCTAATCTTGATTTTTGCATTTCAGAAACGTTTTCTCTGTAAATTTTATCGTACGCTGCTTTTGTAGTAGACGTCGTGCCGTAAAGAGTTGCTTCATTTGCAGGGTCGAAAGTAAACGGTAAAGTTTGACCAGCACTACCTTTTATATAAGCAAGTTGACAAACGTCTGTTGCCATAAATCTTAAGAAGTCTTTAGCAACGTCGATAGAGTTTGAAACTGCTGGAATTGCTACAGTGTGTGTAGTACCAGGTGCGCTAACTATAGCACGAGCTTCTAAAAGTCTGTTATAGTCGGCAACTCTTAATTCTGTAATACCTGGGAATTCTTGGCTAAATGCAGCCTTTGCATCATTGAAAGCCATTTCTTCGTCAATACATTTAATTAAGAAAGAAAGTTGTTCGTCAGTCATTAATTGACCGTTGTATTTACCAAGTTTATTAACGATTTCACTAACGATAGGCGCTTTTAAAATATATAATTGTTCAGGTAAAGTTGCACCAGCTTTTCCTGCTTGAACGTTTGCTATCATTTCTTCACGCGTTAATTTAGTTTCTGTATCAAAATAGTCAGAACAGTTAACCATAGCGTATTGACCTTTAAGGAAAGTCGTTAAACCAGGAATATAGTCTGTATTAGATAACTTTAAATCATAATACTTATTTTCGTAAGCGATAGTTTCTCTAATAAATTCTAATGAATAAAGTCTACCTTCTTGAGCAAACATTTTATCTGCGTCAACAACAGCATTTCCTCTTTGGTTAATTACTTTACCATCCCAGAATAAGTTATATTCTCTATAACCGTCGTATTGAGCCCATAAAATTTCATATAAGTTAGAGTCGTAAGTTGCAGAACCACAAGGAGCAATACCATAACCATCTTCGTTACCACAGTTTTGTTTGTTCCATGCTTTTCTTACGTTTTCATCAGTATCGTAATTAGCTGGCTTATTTGGATTGCCATTTTCATCAATCGTGTCGCCATTTTTAATTTTAACAAGTAACTCAATTACTTCTTGTGTAGTTCTTGGGTCTTCTTTAACGTAATTTCTAATTATTTTTGGGTTGTAAATCATACCAGTATAACCAGTACACCAAGTCATATCGTAATATCTGTATTCTTCCGTACCAGGAACGTTCCACTTAGTATAATCTTTAGCAACGTCTAACATTTTGTCTACAACCTTTGTTTCGCCTTCGTTTGGAACGTTACTTTCATAAACGTCAGTAAGGTCAACTAACGTTTTACCTTCTGCATCAAAGAATTGAGCAAAGTCTTCAATAACGAAAACTAAGTCGTAAGTATTCTTTTTAGGCGCTCTCATAATATTGATACCTACTTGAGGCGTTCTATCGTCTGTAGGCTTAATTTCAAGGTTTGGATATTTTGCTTTAACCCAGTCTTGTTCTTTAAAAGCGTTTAAAGCACCTAAAACACCATCAATACCGTAACCACGGTTAGCAATAAACACTTCTAACTTTTGGTCTGCTTCCCTTGGCTTGTTACAACCAGCAAAAGCCGAAAAACTTAAAGTTAATGCAAGTGCCATTACCGAAATTTTCTTTAATAACTTTTTCATTTTCTCTCCTTTAAATCATATTTTTATATGTTTAATTTTTAATTTTTTATTTTTAATTAGTTTATGCAACTTTTTATATAATATATATAGAAAAGGCATTTTTTGAAATTAGCCTTTAAGACCACCGACTGAGAAGTTCCTCATAATAATATCACTAAACGATGCAAACACTATAATTACAGGTATAGTACCTATAACAAGAGCCGCATAGTACATAGGAAGGTCGTTTTTACCCTTTTCAGTTAAACTCATAGTATAAAGACCAGACGCAAGCGTTGGATAACTTGGCATATACATAAGGGCAGACATATAGTTGTTCCAGTTAGCAATAAATGAAAGTATCGAAAGCGTAATTAACGCTGCGCTTGCTTGTGGTAACATAATTTTTGTAAATACCGTAAAGTGTCCACCACCGTCGATAAACACGGCTTCTGCATAAGACCAAGAAATGTTTGAGAAGAAACCGTATAATACAAGGAAGTTAAAACCAAAACCACCGATTGACGTTACAACTAAGTACATACGTGTATCGTGAAGGTTTAAGTCGTTAATTAACTTATACATTGAACCTTCTGCACCTACGATAGGAATAAGCATACAGAAAATACCTAAACCGTATAAGAAGTCCCTACCAGGGAATTTGTATTTTGAAAGCGTATAAGCCGTACAACAACAACCACCAAGGGCCATCGAAATTCTTAAGAAACAGAAAATAACACTGTTAACTACTAATTCTGGTATACCAACGATATCACCACTTCTTGTTCTCATAGTAAAGGTTAACGCTTCAATATAGTTCATAAAATCAACGCCACTTGCATAATCGAAGAACTGTAAGTTAGCCTTATAATCGTCAACGTGTTGAATACTTCTTAAAATAAGGAACATAATAGGATACGCTAATATACAAGTGTATAATAAGAAGAGACCAAACACTATACCGTATAATACCTTTTCAGAAGCAGTTCTTGAAGTAAGAATACTTGCCGAATCGTCTTTACGCATACTACGTCTTTTAATTTTTTCAATTCTATCCATAAATTCTTACCTCCTTCTTAATATTCAACAGTATCTACTTTACTACACAACCATCTTGCAAAGTAAACGATAGGGAGTGCAATTATAGTAGTTGCGATACCCATTGCAGATACGTGCCTTACAGCTTCCGAGTTAGGGTCGGAAATTTGAGTACCTTGCGTACCAACGATTCTACTTGTCATCCAGAAAGCAAACGTATACGTATCGTTAGTACCTTGAGTAAGGAGCATTATAGGACCAGTTGCCGAGAACATATCTGTAAACGCTAAAATAAATTGCGTTGTGAAAGTTGGCCAAATTAACGGAATAACAATCGATATAATTTCCCTACCAGGGCCTACGCCGTCAAGTTTTGCTGCTTCTAATACTTCAGTTGGAATACGAGCCATACCACTTGAGAAAAGTAACACGTTTTTCGTATAAGCAGTTAAAAGCGTGTACGATATAGCAGTAATCAAAGCAGTTTCTTTTGTTCCAAGTAAGCCGACCGTACGAACGTATTCCATATCAACGCCCTTAATGTCTAATAAGCCAACTAACGGACCATTAGCATTTACAATACCTTTAAACGACGAAGTTAATACGATTGCAGGAATAACTGCAGGTAAGTAGAAAATTATTCTAAATATTTTATAACCTAATATCTTTTTGTAAATAAAGAACGCTATAAACAAACTTATAGGCATAGTTACAAAGATATGTAAACCAAAGTAAATAAACGTATTTCTAAAACCTATTAACAACGTACTTGATTTAGTTCCGTTTATCATAGGTTGAATTTCGTTAAGGTAAATACTTTTGTAGTTGTACGTAACTTTTTCCCACCAACTCATTCTAGCAAGAAAGTTAGGATTTATACCTTTAGGCGGAGTGAACGCCATCGATATTGATTGAAGGTTAACGTAGAGCCAGAAGATTATCCAGTGGATAATAGGAATTGCTAAAAGCGCAACTACGAAAACCATTGCTTCTGCTTTATAAGAACGAGCCGAACGTTGTCTACGTTTTGGAAAGAGCGTAACTTTTAAATCGTAAAAGAAGTCGCTAATACTAGCCCAAAAACCCCTTTTGTACGCAACTTGTTGCAAACTGTCTTTTTTCATTTTATACCCCTTTTTATTTTTATCGCAATCTTAAAAATTGCGAGTTTTTACTTTAGTAAATAAGGCTTGATTTGTACAAGCACAAGTATTATAGCATTTTAATCAAATAATATCAACGATTTTTACTGCAATTATTAAAATTTTTTACAACTTTCACAAAAAAATCAACTTTTTTGCTATTTTTTTTGTGAAAATTTTTAATTTTTAGAATATTTTTAATTAAAAATGGAAATATTTAACTATTTTATCATTTTACAAAGTAACTATCCTACGAAATATCTTAAAAAATTTTGCGCTTTTAAATTTTAACGATACGCTGTTATTGTTACTTATAGGCACAAAAAAGCAAGAACAATCTTGCTTTAATAAATTTAACCCCTAACTATAAAGTCATCTGGAAATTCCGGCGACGCTTCACCTATATCGTCAACCTCGTCACCAAAATTACCGTTTGACGGTTTGCTTGGTTTCACTTCCTTACACGCAACTACGAAAGCCGTTACCATAGTCAACAAACATATTAAAATTGTTTTTAAAAATTTTTTCATATTTCACCTTAACGATTTTCGTAAAAAATTTTGATTTTAATATATTAAAATCATATTATTTTGGCTTTACCATACCTGGAGCACCGTCAAAATCTTCTGGCGATATTACAGTTCCGTCACCCGTTACTATACCAGACCCAGAGCCACCACCTTGGCTACCACCTTCTTGGCTGCCACCACCTTGGCTACCACCTTCTTGACTGCCACCTTCTTGACTGCCACCACCTTGGCTACCACCTTCTTGACTGCCACCACCTTGGCTGCCACCACCTTGGTCGCCACTGCCTTGCTCGGTATCCGGGTCGCCGTCACCAGGTTTTTCAGTGCACGCTACGTTAAACGGTACGGCTATTGCTAAAACTAAAGTCAATAACAAAATTAAAAATTTTTTCATACTTAAATCCTATCTTGCGTTTAGGTAGGTCTTTATCCACTAAACGATAACGATTTTAAATTGTATCGTAGTTTTATTTTACCTTAATCCCCACGCTTTGTCAAGTTAGTATAAGTAATATATTATTTTTTATAGTAAAAAATATTTATAAATAAATAAAATTATGTTTTGCATAGGATTTTATTGATTTTTTTAACCTAAAGCAGTATACTTAGTTTATGAAATACGAAACTTTGTTATTTGATTTAGACAATACCTTATTAGATTTTTACGACGCCGAAAAAACTGCCTTTTTAAACACGGCAAAAATTCACGACTTAAACTATAGTGAAGAAAATTTTTTACAATATCGTAAAATTAATCAAAAATGGTGGAACAACTACGAAAAAGGTCTTTACACGAAAGAAGAAATTACGACTAACCGTTTTAAAGAATATCTTGAATTTATAAACAAAACGGGTAACCCGACGGAAATTCATAAAACTTACGTTTCTTCACTTTCACTCGGCAAAAAAACAGTTGACGGCGCTTATCAAGTTTTAGAGTATTTTAAAAATAAGGGCTGTAAAATTTTAGTTGTCACAAACGGAGTCGCCACAACTCAAAAAAATCGACTTGAAGGTCAGCCGTTTAATAAATTTATAGACGGCGTTTACGTTTCCGACGTGACGGGATTTGCTAAACCTAAAAAAGAATTTTTCGACGCCGTTCAAAAATTAAGTGGCATAACTTTTGACAAAAAAACTATTATCATCGGCGACAGTTTATCAAGTGATATTCAAGGTGGAATTAATATAGGTATCGACACTTGCTATTTTAATTTTAGCAACACTACTTTACCTTGCAACGTTAAGCCTACTTACGTTATAAATAAACTTACCGAACTTATCGGTTTGTTTGAATAATTTTATTTTAAATAAAATTCGCTCTCTTTTACGAAAGCGAATTTTTAATTTTATTTTTTATTTTTTTCTTCTAAACTGCGTTTGTAATAAAACAAATATTGTTGAATTATTCCCGAGTATTCTTTAAACTCGTTTATAAAAAACTCGCTAATTTTAACCCTATCTTTTAAAGTACCGTTAAAGTCTTTTAAGTACCATTTTTCTATCCACACGTCAACGGGAAAAGAGTTGTATTTATTATACCCAAACAGCAAAATACAATTTGCGACCTTATCTCCTATGCCTTTAATTTTAATTAAATTTTCGTAAATTTCTTTTGTTGAAAGATTGCTAAATAAGTTAAAATCGAGCCCGTTTTTTATTTCGTTTACCAAATTATATAAATACGATGCCCTATAACCTACGCCCGAATTTTTAAAATCTTCTTCGGTTATTAAACTTAAGTTTTTTTGGTCGATAAACGAGAAAAACTCTCCCCTTTGACTATTCGTTTTTTGCCCATATTTTCGACACAAATAATTAAGCGAATTTGTTATTTTAGGTATATTGTTATTTTGCGAAATTATAAAACTTATAACCGTTTCTAAAAGGTCTTGTTTTAGTATTCTAACACCCTTACATTTTTGTGCCGACAATCTAACGATTTCATTGTCGTAATTAATAGCAAAATCATACACTTTTTTATAGTCGTAATCCAAGTTAAAAAACCTATAAAAATAGTCGATATCGTCGCTAAAAATTATAACTTTATTGTCTTCATTTTTTAAGAAACATTCTTTATTTTTAGAAAAAACCCTATACCCGTCTAAATAGTTTTCGTATCTAAAAATTTGACCACTTTTTAAAGTGTCGGCAACGTTAAAAAACTCGCCGTCGTAAACTAATTTTTTCATAATATTTTTATGTGTAATTTTTATCTTTTTATATCATTTTTTAGACAATTTTAGCGTTGCCGTTTAGCAACGCTATTTCACTTTATTCACCGTCGTTATAGTATAAAATACCAAGCGTATTCGGTCCACAATGACAACTAATCGTGCCACCTGCTTGCGTTTCGTAAACCTTTTCAAAACCTGCGTCGGTTAAGGCTTTTTTTGCGACTTCTATCATTTCTTTAGTTGCAGAAGAGTATGTAACGAAACCAACGCTTTTATCAAAATTACAAAACTCTTCAAGGGTGTCTTGACAGTATTGCTTAATACATTTTACCATAGGACCTCTATATTTTCTGTAACTGCCCATTTTTCCGTCTTTTACTATAATTTGTGGTCTAATTTTTAAAAGTTTGCCTGCTAAAAGAGCAACCGACGAACACCTTCCACCTTTATGTAAATAATCAAGTTCTTCTATTACGAAACTTGCTTGAACGCTATTACTTCTTTTTCTAACCTTGTCGGCAATTACTTTAATATCGCTTTCCGTTTTAGTTAACTTTCTTGCGTAAATTGTTTGAAGTCCAACACCCGTCGACAACGACCTACTATCAACAACTTCAACATTGCCGTCAAATTGCTTTGACGCGTTTACTGCGTTTAAGTGAGTAACGCTCATTTCGCTTGAAATACTAAAATGTATAATTTTATCGTAGTCAGTTAAAATTTGTTTGAACGCCTCTTCATAATCAACTTGACTTATCGCGCTCGTTTTAGGTAATTTACCCGTCTTTGCAACAAATTCAAAAATTTCGTTTGACGAAACTTGATTATCTTTATAATCAACGTCGCCAAGTAATATATTTAAAGGAATTATTTTTATATCGTATTCGCTAATTAATTGTGGCGTTAAATCAACAACGCTATCTGCCGTAATCGCTATTTTCATAGTTGCCCCCTATTATTTTAACTTTTCAATTATACTAAAATAAAAAATTTTTGTCAACTTATAAAATTAGTATATTTTTTTGATTTAAAATTTTAATTATATTGAATAATTATCAACAAAGTTATCAACGTTGTTTAAAACTTTTACCGTTTTAAGTCGATATTTGTAATATTTGGTCGTCAACTATATTTAATAATATTTTACTAAATTGATTGCTATTAAATTTAAAATATGTTATAACATATTATGTTAAAGAATAAGATTATAAAGGAGTGTTATGAATAATCTTTTTGAAAGAACTTCCTTATTAATAGGGCAAGATAAAATTGATACGCTTTCAAGAAAACACGTCGCAGTTTTTGGACTTGGTGGCGTTGGCAGTTACGCCGTTGAAAGTTTAGTGCGTTGCAACGTGGGTGAACTTACCCTTATTGATGGTGACGTTTATTCTTTTTCTAACATTAATAGGCAGTTATACGCAACCATTAAAACGGTGAATCAAAAAAAGGTTGACGTTGCTAAAAATAGAGTACTTGAAATCAATCCAAACGTAACGGTCAACGTTTACGACTTATTTTTAAACGCCGACACCATTAATTTAATTGATTTTTCTAAATTCGACTACGTTATCGACGCGATTGACACCGTTTCAAGCAAATTATTGTTAATTAGTAAATGTAAAGAGTTAAACGTTCCTATAATATGCTGTTTAGGTACGGGCAATAAATTAGACCCTTTTGCTTTTGAAATAGATTATATTGAAAATACTTCGGTTTGCCCACTTGCAAAAGTTATGCGCAAGGAATTAAAAAACCGTAATATTGAAAAGGTTTTAGTTTTATACTCAAAAGAACAGCCTAAAAACACCGTCGCTAAAGAAGAAAATTCTTCAAGGCACTCACCTGCAAGTATTTCTTTCGTTCCGTCGGTTGCAGGCTTGTTAATTTCAAGCAAAGTAATAAAAGATTTACTAAACTTATAATTTGTTTTTGTGTAGGACTTTAATATTTTTATGAAAAAATTTATTTCACCCATATTAATATTTTTTGCAGGAATTACTTGGGGATTAACTTGTATTTTCGTTAGAGAGTTACGAGCACAAGGCTTTACCAACAACGAAATTACCTTTTTAAGATTTTTATTTTCTGCAATTGCAATTTGCTTAATTTACTTAATTTTTGATAGAAAATCTTTTAAAATTAACCTAAAATACGGTTGGATTTTTATACTTAGTGGCGTGCTTGGCACTTTTTTAACAAGTTTATGTTATTTTGCAACACAATATAACGCGTCAGTTTCAATTGCTTGCATTTTAATGTATACTGCGCCTATTTTCGTTACTATTTTATCAAGAATTTTCTTTAAAGAAAAAATTACTTTATTAAAAGTCGTTTGTTTAGTTTGTACTTTTTTAGGAATTATTCTTTCTTCACTTGACGGTAACGTCGGCAACCTTACCTTCCCAGTATTTATGGTAGGGCTTGGCTCGGGCTTATTTTACGCGTCTTATAGTATCTTTTCAAGGCTTGCTTTTAATAAAGGCTATACGTGTGAAAATATTTTAATTTATTCTTTTATTTTCGGCGCGTTAGCAAGTGCTTTTACCGTCGACTTTAAGCATTTGTTTTTAGTGTTTTTAAATATTAATTACAAATTAAATAGCGTACTTTTACTCGTTTTATTAGCAACGGTAACTCCTTACACTCTTTATACGGTAGGTTTAAAGGGAATTGACACTTCTAAAGCGTCGATAATCGCGTGTACCGAAATCGTTGCAGCAGGCGTAATAGGTATGATTTGTTATAACGAATACCCTTCTTTGCTTGCAATTGTAGGTTTAATTATTGTTATCACATCAATAATTGCCCTTAACCTTATTCCACAAAAACAACAAAACAATTTAGGAAAAAAGATATATGAAGAAAAGAGAAGTTGGTGAAAATTATTTTAAACAAGGTTATAACTGCTCGCAAGCAGTAGTATTAACCTTTATCGAAGAAATAGGTTTAGATAAAGAACAAGCGTTAAAAATAGCCTCGTCTTTCGGTGGTGGCATAGGTCGTCAACGTGAAGTGTGTGGCGCAGTTAGTGGTATGGTAATTTGCCTTGGCGCGTTAAAAGGATATTCTTCGCCCGATAATCATACCGAAAAAGCAAATTATTACGCCCTTGTTCAAAATTTATGCAATAAGTTTAAAGAAAAAAACGGCAGTATTGTTTGCCGTGAACTTTTAGGTTTATCTTCGCCGTCTAATCCAACACCCGAAAAAAGAACGGACGAATATTATAAAAAACGCCCTTGTGCATCGTTAGTAGGCGACGCTGTAGAAATTTTAGAAGAATACCTTAACTCAATTAAATAATTAAATTACCCCACGCTTTGCGTGGGGTTTTTTTATTTTTTATTCTTCTATTTCACTAATAGCCTTTGCTATTTCTTCGTTTAATTTAGTCTTTTCAATTTTATACGCTTGTTTTACACAGTTGTAAACGGCGTTCCATTTACTTCCCCCGTGTCCTTTTATTATCGTTTTAGACGCGCCTAATAAAACTGCTCCCCCGTAATTATTGTAGTCCATTTCGTCTTTTAACTTCATTACGTCGTCTTTTAAAAGTAATGCGCCCATTTTATTTTTAAACGATTTAGTAAATATCTTTTTAATCTTTTTAAGAAGTTCTATCGCTGTTCCTTCAATAGACTTAATTAATACGTTACCACTAAAACCGTCGCACACTATAAGGTCGTACTCTCCACTTAAAGCGTCCCTACTTTCCATATTACCAACGAAATTAATATATTTATTTTCTTTAAGCATAGGATAAACTTCTTTTCTTAATAAATCGCCTTTTTCACTTTCAACGCCTACGTTTAAAAGAGCAACTCTTGGATTTTCAACGCCAAAGGCTTTTTTCATATAAATACTTCCCATTACGGCAAATTGATTTAAATATTCTGCCTTACAGTCAACGTTTGAGCCACTGTCACATATCGCAAAAACTCTGCCGTCCATCGTAGGTAAAATAGGACAAAAAGCAGGTCTTTTTACGCCTTTTAATCTACCTATTTTTAATACGCCACCTGCAAGTATTGCTCCAGACGAACCTATGCTTACCATTGCACCGACGCTTTCGTCGTTTTTCAATAAATCGTACGCTACGCACATTGAACTGTCTTTTTTCTTTTTAATAGCAATAGTCGGTTGCTCGTCGCATCCTATAACCTCAGGCGCATGAACAACGCTTACTCTTTCTTTATCGAAAACGTAACCTTTAAGTTGTTCGTTTAAAATATTTTCATCACCCGTAAAAATTACATGTAAATCTTCAATTTCGTTAACAGCTTTAATTGCTCCTTTTACGTTTACTTCGGGACTTTTGTCCCCACCAAAAGCATCGACAACGACTTTTATCATAAATTAAATCTCCAAATAAGTTTTATTAATTTTAACATTTTTACTATTTTAAGTCAATTAATAGTTAAATTTTTATTATTTTATTGCAATTTTTTGTAAAAAAACACGATTTTTTAACATTATTTTTACCTTTCAATGCTACCATTATGAAAAATTACCCTATCTAAACTTAGCATAAGGAGTTATTATGTTCGTTTTATTTACAGATACCGACTGCGATATGACGCCAAGTTTATGTAAAGAACTTGGTTATAATTTAATGAGTATGCCTTACACAATCGACGATAAAGACGTTTACCCTTACGTTGATTTTGAAAAATTTGACGACAAAGCATTTTACGACAATTTAAGAAGTGGCGTTTTACCAAAAACAAGCGCAATAAATCCAAAAGATTATATAAATTATTTTGAGCCTTTTTTAAAGGACGGTAAAGACGTTTTATACGTTCATTTTTCTAAAGCAATGAGTGGCACTTTTAACGGATTAAATCTTGCTATTGAAGAGTTGAAAGAAAAATATCCAGATAGACAAGTAAAGACGGTTGACACTAAAGGGATTTCTGCACTTAGTTTAATTATCGTTAAAGAAATTAGCAAACTTTACAAAGACGGCAAGTCAATGGACGAAATTATTGCTTGGGCGTCTAAAGAAGTTGACAATTACAGTATTTATTTTTACGCAGATAACCTTAAATTCTTTAAGTTAAGTGGTAGAGTTAGTGGAATCGCCGCTACTATGGGCGCAATTTTAGATATTCGCCCTATTATTCACGTAAATAAAGAAGGCAAAATGGCAACTCTTTCAAAAGCAAGGGGTAAAAAAGCGACTTTAAATAAAATTCTTCAACTCGTTGAAGAAAATCAATACGACATTCAAAATCATAGCGTAATAATAGGCCATAGCGACAATATTGAAACGGCTAAACAATTAGCGCAACTTTTAGAAGATAAATTTGGTAAGCTTGATATAAGTTATACTACTATTAACCCTACAATCGGCTCTCATTGTGGACCGGACTGCGCAGGCGTTGCTTTTTATTCAAAAGGAAGATTAGATTAATTTTAACTAAAACAAAACCACTTTAACGACTTTGTTAAAGTGGTTTTTAATTTAATTTTTCGGTAAAGTCACCGTAAATTTAGTTCCTTTATTTAATTGACTTTCAAGTACGATTTCACCGTTTGCAATATCTACTATTCTTTTTGCAATAGTTAGCCCTAAACCTAAGCCTTGCCCTTTTTTAGTTTTATCGTTTTGATAAAATTTATTAAAAGCCATTAATTGAGTTTCCTCGCTCATACCTATACCGTTATCTTCAACGGTTACTACGACTAACTGCTTAGAATTTATGCAACTAACTTTGATTTTTCCACCGTTTTTAGAATATTTTATTGCATTATAGATTAAATTTATCCATATTTCTTTTATAAAATCGGGCGAAGATTCTATATAAGCCCTTGATAAATTTGTTTCAATTTCAATGTTTTTTTCTTTTAATAAATTATCAAATAACAATATACAACTTTCAATTTGCCCGTTTACCGAAAACTTTTTAGTTTCGCCAAAAGAAGTTTGACTATCAAGTTTTAATAAAAGCATAACGTTTTCCGAAAGTTTTGTTAGCCTTTTCGATTCTTCAATAATAATGTTAACGTATTCTTGTTGTTCTTCTTTAAGTACGCCCGAATCTTTAATTAATTCTGCGTAACCTTTAATAGACACCATAGGCGTTTTAAACTCGTGCGAAAAAGAACTGATAAAGTCGTTTCTTAAAAGTGTTATTGAATCTAATTGCTTTACCATATTGTTAAAGTTTACGATAACCGAGTTCATATAGTTTTTTTTGCCTATCGGTGCAATTTGAGTAGTAAAATCACCTTCGGCAATTTTATCTATACAGTTTGTAAAAGCAATTACCATTTTAGATTGAGAAGCCGTTATAAAAAATGCTATTAAAAAGGCTATACAAGCGCTTATTAAAATAAACGCAAGAACTATAAACGCGTTCCTTACTCCACCAGATGCGTCAACGTTTCTATTTATAAAGTTGGTTATCCATACGCCTACCGACATACCTACTACCCATACGGCAAGCACTATAACCGTCATTTTTGCCGGCAATAATAACCCCGACCTTTTGCGCTTTTTATTCATTTTTAACTCCCCTATAGCCTAACCCCCTAATAGTTTCAACGTCTATTTCTTTAAAGCAGGCTATTTTGTTTCTAATTCTGTTTATATACACTTTTACGGTATCTTCTTCAACGTCGCTGTCGTAATCCCAAAATTCTTCAAAAATAACGCTTTTAGAAAAAGACTTTTCAGAATAAGATAAGAGTTTATAAAGTATGCCGAACTCCCTTTTTGAAAGAGTAACTTTATTTTGTTTATTAAAAACGGTTAACGTTTCGTAATCTAACGTAGTCCCACCAACTATAAGTTTCTTTTCGCTAACGATTTTTGCTCGCCTAAGAACGGCTTTCATACGCATAAAAAGTTCGTCGAAATCTATAGGCTTTACCATATAATCGTCTGCCCCTGAAACAAAACCTTGCGTTTTGTCTTGCAAACTTCCCCTTGCCGTTACCATTATACAAGGAATATTTATATTCAACTGCCTTAACGTTGATACAAACTCAAAACCGTCCATTTCGTCCATCATAACGTCGGCGATAATAATATCAATATGCTTATCGCCTACGATTTCAAGTCCTATTTTGCCGTTTTCAGCCGTATATACGTTATAGCCTTCGTTTTTAAGTTTAATTTCAGTTAATCGTCTTATATTTTTATCGTCTTCTAAAACTAAAACGTTAAACATAATTCACCCCATAAAACCATTTTATTAAATTATACGGGCTTAATAAAATAAAGTCAATAAGTTTTTAGCGATTAGTCGCTTACCTTATGAAAATGATATTCTTTTTTAGATGGATAACTGCCTTTTATTAAATTACCTATAATTTTTTTCAACTTTTGATTTTGACTTTGTAATTCGACAACGGTTTTTAATAATTTATCGTTTTCTTCTTTATATCCAAGCATCAATGTGTCAAAGGCTTGATTTATTTTGTCTTCAATAAGTTTAATTTCAATATCCATAATAAAATCTCCTTTTTAAAATTATTGACAACGCTTTTTGCAATAATACATAAATTCAACTTTTTATAATAAAATAGACTATGAAAGTTTATTTTTATTCTAAAATTAAAGCACTTTTAAAAATTAACGGGTCTTTCGTTGGTAAAATTTATAAAACACCGACCGTTTTAGAACTTTACGAGCCCTTAGACGATAGTTTTATAGAATTTTTACCACTCTTAGAAGAATATTTCCCTATTACTTCTCAAGGTTTTTCTTCAAAACAAATTAAGGTTTTTAATCTTAAAAATTCCGTGCTTATTTGCCCTAATTTTTCAAAAAAGCGTAACGCTCCTTATAAAATAATAACGCAAAAATTCGTTGAAATATTTAATACTAAACACCTTTTAACGATAGCGTCGGATAGTTGTTTCAAATTTTATTTAAACGGAGATTTTTACGTTACCGACGAAATTCCTTTTTTAACGACAGACTGTTTAATCGAGCAATCTGGGGACTTGGTTTTTATCTCTTTTAACCTTAAAAAGAAATGCCTTTTCGTTTACAACTTACAAAACGATAGACTTAACCTTTGTTATAAAGATATCGTAGACGATTATTCTTACTCGTCTTATAAATTAAACGTATATAAAAAACACACTACGCCGATTGACGTTGAGATTACCGAAACGTGGACTTATAATAAATCGTTTACTTTAGTAAATACAAGTAGCAATTACGATAAATCTTTACTAATGACCAGCGAAAAAATTAAAGGACTAATTTTTTTAAATTTATTAATATTAAACGCAGACGTTTCTCCGTTTTTGTCGAGCAATTTACTAAAAAAAGCAAACGTTATAAAAGAGTTTTTATCTTACCCCTATCTTTGTTTTGAAAACTTTGAAAGTGGCTATGACAACGAGTATTTAATTTTAACAAACGAAGGTGCAAAATGCGTAGTTTTAAATTTTAAAAACGGTTTAATTGAAGATTTTATGGTTGACGACTATTAAAAACTTGAATATTAGTTAATAGTGTGTTATACTTTTAGTATAATTTTTACAAGAGAGTTGTTTTTATATGAAAAAAAATCAATGGTTAACAATCTTAAAAGAAAAAAAGCCCGGTTTACTTATCGTAGTTGGGCTTGCGTTATTTAACGTATTGTTTTTAGCGTTTTTCTCATTACTCGTTTGTCTTATGGCAGATATGCCTTATTTTACGGCAATGTTTAACTGCTTAGCGATGATGCTTGACCCTGGTTGCATTTCAGGCGTCGTAGACGGTTCGGGACAAGTAGTTTTATGCATTATTTGTTTTACAGTAGTTATAGTGGGGCTTATTGCTTTCACCGGCTCAGTAATAGGTTACGTTTCTAACATAATTGCAGACTTTATCGAAAAGGCTAACAACGGTAAAAATAAATTAAATCTTGAAGACCACATAATAATTCTTAACTGGAACGACAGGGGTCTTGAAATTATTAACGAATATCTTTTGTTAGAAGAAAAACACGTTATAGTCGTGTTATCGGCAAAAGAACGTGAATTAATTGAACAGCAAGTCAACGATACCGTTTTTGCAACAATGCGCGAAAAAGGTGTTAAAAATAAACTTTCAATTATAATTAGGTCGGGTAGCGTATTTTCATTACAACAATTAATTGACGTATCTATCGACACGGCAAAAACCGTTATCGTCTTAGAAGAAAATTCCGACGATAATCCGTTAACCGAAGACGGCAACGGACAAACTATTAAAACGCTTATGCAAGTTGCCGACCTTATGAGTAAAAAACAAAACGACAAAAAACAAAAGGTTGTAGTTGAAGTTACAGACGACTGGACCGAAGGCGTTATTAACGAAATTATATCTTGTAAAAATAACGACAAGGTAAGAATTGTTGCCGTTCCCGTAAATCAATTATTTGGTAATATTTTCACTCAATTTGCAATTATGCCAAAACTCAACGCAATTTACACTAATCTTTTTTCAAATGAAGGCGTTGAATTTTTCTCTCGAAAATGCGAATATACCAACGAAGCAGATTACGTTTTATCACATATTAAAACACACACTCACACTATTCCGTTAACGGTTAGAACTTCTTTAAACGAGTTTTATTCAATACATATAGGAAGAAACGAACAAGACGTTAACTACGTAACTAACGTTCCACCTACCCTTTACCCTATTAGTCTTAACTTAGATTATAGTTTGAAAAAACGCCATATAGTTATATTAGGACGAAATAAAAACCTTTCAAAAATTTTAGAAGGTTTAAATAATTTTAATAACGAGTGGAAAAATGACGACGACGCTATTAGCGTACTTTTATTAGACGACGCGTCTAAATCAAAGCAAGTTATCGACTATGCAAAATATTCTTTTATTGAAAATTACCTTCAAGTTGATATTCACGAAAAAGAAATTATATCTAAGCAAATTAGCCAGCATATCGACAATGAAAACACTACCGTATTGATATTATCAAGCGAAAATGCCGAAGAAGGCGAAAAAGACTTACCTGCTCTTGCTAATTTAATTTACCTTCAAAGCGCGTTAAATAAAAAGAAAGATACACTTTCTAATAACATTGATATAGTGGTTGAAATTATTGAACCTAAGCATCACGATATAGTACAAAATTACAGCAAAAGCAACGTAGTTATTAGTAATAGATACGTAAGTAAAATTATAATGCAAATTGCCGACAAAGAAGCCCTTTTCGACTTCTATAAAGACATTTTAACTTTTGATACCGACGGTGTTGAAGGAAAAGAACTTTATATTAAAGACTGCGCAACTTATTTTAACGAAATACCAAGCAATATGAACGCACGTGATTTTATCTACTCGTTATACAAAGAAACTTACGATAAGTTAGGTAAAGGCGAAGTTGCAATAGGTTACGTTGATAAAGATGAAAATATTATATTATTTAGTGGCAATTTAGACGAGCAAATAGTTGCGCTTGATAAAGATGGTAAGTTAATTGTTTTATCCGACCATTAATAAAAATGCTAACGAAAATTCGTTAGCATTTTTTTATTCGTTTATTATTCGCCCGTCTTTGATATTAAAGATTTTAATATCTTTATCACAAAGCATTTCATCCGTTAATTCGGTACAAGTTATTATAGTTTGTATTCCTTTAGTTGCTTTTAGAAGTTGACTTCTTCTATCTTTATCAAGTTCGGAAAAAGCGTCGTCTAAAATTAAAAGTGGATACTCGTTAAAAGTTTGTTTAAATATTTCAAGTTCGGCAAGTTTTAAACTTAAAGCGCAAGTTCTTTGCTGTCCTTGCGAGCCGTAAATTTTAACGTCTTCGCCGTTAATTTTAATCTTTAAATCGTCCCTATGTGGACCTATAGTTGTGTAACCTAATATAATATCTTTTTCATACCTTGACTTTAACTCGTTAAGTAAAGCCGTATAAATTTCTTTTTCACTACCTATAAACGCGCAGTCTAACTTAACGTCGATATCTTCTAAACCGTTAGTTAAAATAGCGTGTTTTTCTTTACAGATAGGCAATAATTTTTCAATAAAACTCAACCTTTCAACTATTATTTTAGTAGCGTATTCACAAAGTTTTATATCCCAAAACGGTAGCGTTTCAAAAATAAGTTCTTTATCTTGATTTTTTAATAAATTGTTTCGTTGAACAAGCACGTTATTATACTTTTGAAGGGCGTAAAAATAACTTTTAGACATTTGCGATAACGATATGTCCATAAAACGACGCCTATCTTCAGGACTTTCTTTTATTAATTTTAATTCGTTTGGATTAAAAAATACCGAATTAATACTTCCTATAAACTCGCCCATTTTTGAAACTTTTGCGCCGTTTACTTTTATGTCTTTTCGACCTTTTTCGTTAAAGGTAATCTCTACGGTTACTTTGCCGTAAGTGGCGTTAGCAACGCCCTTTATAGTCGCCGATTTTTCGCCGTATTTTATAACTTGTTTATCTTTAGTCGCTTTTGGAGAATAACCCGTGCATAAATAAAATATAGCCTCTGCACAATTTGTTTTACCTTGAGCATTGCCCCCCGTTAACACGTTTATTCCGTTTGAAAAATTAAATTCGCTATAACTATAGTTTCTATAATTATTAAGCATTAAATTTTCAATAAACATAAACCCACCTAAATTTGTTGATTTTTTGTAATTTGTAATATATAATAAATACGTATGTATATTGCTACTCTTTGATTTTAACACAAATTTTGAAAAAATACAAAAGAATAACAAAAATACTTGGAGAATAAATGGAAAGTTATCAAATTATTTGGAACAACGCTAAAGACGAATTAAAAAATACCGTTTCTAATATACATTATTCAATGTATATCGACACTTTAGAGCCTATTGACTTAGTAGGCTGTAAACTCGTTTTAATGACGAGAAGTGAAATTTTCGCAACTTTTGCACAAAAAAGTTTATTGCAAAAAATTAAATCTGCACTTTTAAAACTTAATTGTGGGATAAAAGACGTTGAAATTTTTGTTGGAACGAGTAAGGAAGATTATAAAAGCGTTGTAAGTGAAGAATTGCCCGAATTAGAAGGCTCGCCTATCGACCCAAACTATACGTTTGAAAATTTCGTTGTTGGTGATTGTAATAGTTTTTGCTACGCTGCAAGTAAAGCAGTAGCCGAAGACCCTGGTAATTCGTATAATCCACTTTTCATTTACGGCTCTTCTGGTCTTGGTAAAACTCACCTTTTACACGCTATCGTTAACGATATGAAAAAACGTAGCCCTAAAAAGAAGGTTTTATACGTTACAAGTGAAAAGTTTTACGACGAATTTATTACGTTAATACGCTCAGGCAAAGCCTATGCTGAAAACGGCACGACGAGTTTTAAAAATAGGTATAGAAACGTTGACGTTTTAATTATCGACGACGTACAAGCCTTTCAAACTAAACAAAAGTCAATGGAAGAATTATTCCACACCTTTAACGACCTTTACAGTATGAAAAAACAAATAGTTTTATCTGCCGACCGTCAACCTAAAGATTTGGATATGGACGATAGGTTAAGAACTCGTTTTGAAGGTGGTCTTTTAGCCGAAGTTTTAATACCAGATATTGAAACTAAAATTGCTATCGTTCAAAAAAAGGCTGAAAACAAAAAACAAATTTTACCATTAGACGTAGCAACTTATATTGCCGAACACAGCGATAATAACGTTAGAAGTTTAGAAGGTCTTTTAAATAAGGTTATCTTTGCATCTCGTTTAAAAGAAACGCCTATAACTTTACAACTTTGCTATGACGCTTTAAAAGAAGGTTCTAACTCTGAAAAGAAAGAGTGTATCTCATCTACGCGTATAATCGATACCGTTTGCTCTTACTATAAAGTTTCAAAAGACGACGTTTTATCTAAAAAACGTAACAAAGAACTTGTTGAGCCACGCCAAATTTGTTGCTATTTGATGGCAACGCTTATGGCAATTCCACTTGAAACGATAGGTCAAGCAATCGGTGGACGTGATTATTCTACCGTTATACACTCTCGTGATAAAATTACCAAACTTATTGCTATTGATGATAGAATAGCAACCGACGTTAACGATATTAAAAATTTAATTTTGAAAAAATAATATGGAAAATTACATTAAAGAAGGCGAATTTGACGCCGTTGTCGTTGGGGCTGGCCACGCTGGATGCGAAGCCGCTTTAGCCCTTGCGCGTACGGGCGCAAAAACTGCCCTTTTAACAATAAATCTTGATAATATTGCGTTTATGGCTTGTAACCCGTCAATCGGTGGCACTGCTAAAGGTCATTTAGTTCGTGAACTTGACGCTTTAGGTGGTCAAATGGGTATTAACATTGACAACACTATGCTTCAAGTTAAAATGCTTAACCGTGGTAAAGGTACTGCCGTTCAGTCTTTAAGGGCGCAAGCAGATAAAAATTTGTATCACCGTACAATGAAAAAAACGCTTGAAGAAACGGAAAACTTGCGTATTTTACAATGCGAAGCAACCGACATTTTAACTAAAGACGGCAAAGTTACCGGCGTTGTGACAAACTACAATTCTGTTCTTTACGCTAAAAAAGTTATTCTTTGCACGGGTGTTTACTTAAATAGCGATATTATTTCGGGCGATTATAAAAAGTTTAGTGGACCGTCTGGTTTTTCAAACGCAACCCATCTTACAAACTCGCTTATCAACCTTGGCTTTAAAGTTATGCGTTTTAAAACGGGTACTCCTGCCCGTATTGACAAAAGGACTATTGACTTTTCAAAATTTCAATTACAAGACGGCGAAGTAGACGTTTATCCTTTTTCTTATATGACTAAGGCTTTACCAGAAAAACAATATCCTTGCTATCTTGGTTACACTAACCAAAAAACGCACGATATTATTCTTAAAAACCTTGACCGTTCACCACTTTATAATGGTTTTATTACGACGACTGGTCCAAGATATTGTCCATCTATAGAAACGAAAGTAGTCCGTTTTTCCGATAAAGATAGACACCAAATATTTTTAGAACCCGAAGGACTTGATACTAACGAAATTTACGTTCAAGGTATGTCAAGTTCAATGCCGATTGACGTTCAAGTTGAAATGTACCGTTCAATCGAAGGTTTTGAAAACGTCGATATTATGCGTTACGCTTACGCTATCGAATACGATTGTATCGACAGTTTAGACTTAAAACCTTCCCTTGAATTTAAAAAGATTGAAGGTTTATACACGGCTGGTCAAATCAACGGTACGAGTGGCTATGAAGAAGCCGCTTGTCAAGGCTTGATTGCAGGTATTAACGCAAGTTTATCTTTACAAGGTAAAGAGCCTATAATTTTAGGTCGTGACCAAGCGTATATAGGCGTACTTATAGACGACCTTGTTACAAAAGGCACTAACGAGCCTTACCGTATGATGACTTCACGCGCCGAATATCGTTTATTACTTAGACAAGATAATACCGACAAACGACTTACTCCGTTAGGTAGAGAGATAGGTCTTGTTAAAGACGATAGATGGCAAGTTTACCTTGAAAGACAAGGAATTGCTAAAAGGGTTGAACAAGAACTTGACACAGTCGTTCCTTTTAAAGAGTGTAAGGACTTCGTAAAAGAAAACAGCGTTGGCGAAGTTTACGGCTCGCTTAAATACCGTGATATGATTAAGCGTGGCATTTCAATTAAACTTATAAAAGAAAAATACGGTGCTTTTAAAGATTGTCCTTTCGATATTTTAGAAAGCGTTGAAACCGACGTTAGATACGAAGGCTATATTAAAAAAGAACTTGAACAAATTGAAAAAACTAAAAAATTAAAGGATAAACTTTTACCACAAGATACCGACTATACTAAGATTGAAGGCTTAAGAATGGAAGCAAGGGATAAACTTAACGAAGTTAAGCCGTTAAATTTAGACCAAGCAAGTAGAATTTCGGGCGTTAATCCTGCCGATATAGCAGTTTTGATGGTATGGTTAAAAACAAGCGCAAATGGAAGAAAATAAAAAACCCGTTGTAAAAACGGATAAAGACAAATTAAAAGAAATTAAAAAGAAAAATGCAAAAGCCGAAACGCAAAAATTTAAGTCGAAATACTTTGATTATTACGACGATATTAAAATAAGCGATAGGCAAGACTGGTAGGTGAATTATGATTAAACACGTTGTATGTTTTAAATTAAAAGATAACTCTGGCGATAATAAGGAAAAGGCGGCTAACGTACTTTATTCAATGATAACGAAAGTTCCGTCAATTTGGGGTATTGAAATTGGTCAAGACCTTTTAGGTTCTGCCCGTTCGTATGATTTGATTTTACAAGTAGTCGTTGAATCAATGGAAAAACTTGAAGAATACCAAAACGACCCATACCACGTAAACGTAGTAAAAAAATATATGCACTCGGTTTGCGAAAAATCAGTTTCAGTCGACTACGACTGCGATTAAAATTTAATAATATACCTAAAAGAGTTCAGTAAAAAAACTGAACTCTTTTATTTTATCGTATCTATAATCCCTAAAATGTAATCTGCACTAACCTTATATAATTTACATAAAGTTATTAAATGATGCACGGGTAATTCGTTTGCTCCACGTTCGTACCTTGCATACATCGTTTGCGACGTTCCTAAAACGTCTGCAACTTTTTGCTGTGTTAAATCATTATCTTCACGCAAATCTTTTATTCTTTTAAGATATTTATATTCCATTTTCTCCACCCTAAAACATTATATCAAGTAAATATTTTTACTTGAACTTTTAGTAAATATTTTTATTAAATGTGGTATTTTTAATTGACTTTAGTAAACATTTGTACTATACTCAATAATAAATATTCATATTTTTATTATTTTTGAAATAAAAAAATATTTATACAAAATTTAAAAATTAAAATTTATTACTAAGGCATATATGAACAAAGACGATAAAAAAGCAATCAAAATTACTTACGATTATTACGACCGTTGCATTGCTTGTGGGGCTTACGTACCTGAAGGATGGATGGTTTGTCCAAACTGTGAAACTCAGTCGCCTTTAGAAATTATAAACAACAAAACGAACGGCAAAAACAAATAAAATCAATTTGCGTATAAATTATAAGATAAATTAAAAATATTTTTAATTTTAAGGAGAGATAAATGAAAAAACTATTATTAAACTTAATTATCGTTTTAAGCGTAGTTTGCGTAACTTGCTTTACTGGTTGCAATGAACACGAGCACGTTTTTTCTAACGATTGGAGTTACGACAATACACATCATTGGCACGCATCTATTTGTGATTGTAACGAAAAAGCCGATTATGATGTGCACACCTTTTCAAACGGCAAATGTTTAAGTTGTGATATTGAATATTTATCAGTTGCTTTTAATAGTGGTCAAGGCACTGAGCAAGACCCTTATATCATTTCTAATACAGAAGAATTACAAAATATCGCAATTGTGCCAACTTTTTCATATTTTAAAATTAAAGACGGTATAACTCAATTAGACTTATCTAATTGGACACCTATTAGATTAAACGGTTGCTTTGACGGCAATAACGTTAAACTTAATAATCTTAGTACAAGACTTTTTACGCATATTGGAAATAATGAAGAAAAAAACATTTATCTTAAAAATTTTGAAGTTAACATAAATTTTGTTTCAACAACTCACGCCGCACTTATTAAAGAAATAGACAATTTTGGTACGACAACTTTTGAAAACGTTAAAATCCACGGCTATATTGAAGGAGAATCAAATACTGCAACTTTATTTAGTTTCGGTACTGAAAACGGATATTTTGGTGGCTCTAACTACACAGTTGAACTTAAAAACGTAAAAATTGACGCTACTTTAGTTTGTGTTACAGCACAACCGTTAGGTGCTTTTATAGCGCATGCTTATGCTGGTGAAGGCAACAAACTAACTCTTAAAGTAGATAATGATACTGAATTTACGGGAAACGTTTATAGTGGTGGAGATAAAAAATACAACGAGTACGTTTCAATAGGCAGTTACGAAATTTACAAAGAAAATCAACTTATTACTCAAACTGAAATAGATACTAAAGCAATAACTAAAGTTACACCCGTACAAGAAAATGACGGTTATACAGTTGAAGTAAGTGAAAACGTATCAAAAATTACCATATCTATTACTGCTCAAATTTCAGCTTACGACGCTCAAGGTAATAAAATTCCTAACTTAACCGGCATTACCTTAACTTTAACAAGTAAAACTATTAGCGAAAATTTAAATGGCAAAATTAAAGTTTTTGATTTATTTGAAAGTGCTGAAATAGTAAATAATGCAAGCAATTATGATGCTAAAATAGTTAACGAAGTTTTAAAAATTTACGTAGCACAACAAAGTAATTACCAAACTGGTATCATTAGATTACAAGTTCAACAATATAATGCACAAGGTGATATTAAAAGTTGTGGCACGTTAAATATTTACTCTTTAACTTTAGATTAATTTACGCCGTTAAATAACTATTTTATTATAGTATATAATTTATAACTTGCGTTCACTTATTTAAATAATACTTCGTTAAAACATATTCAAATACTATACACTAATCAAAAACTACTTATACAAAGGATAAATGATACGATAGATATGAATACTCACTTGTTAATGCTCGACTTAGAAAATATCTTATCGTTAAAAAACTGCTAAGAATTTTACAAAGTTTATTCGTTAAGTGTAACGGAAGTTTTTAAAACCCCACATCATAGAATTAACGAATATGAAAATATTATAGATTAATATATTTTAAACCAAAGGTTGCAACAAATTTATTTATTAACGATGCAATAAAATATATTTTGAAATAATACGATATAAATTTGGGAAAAGTAGTTATAATTATATAAAAAAGAGTTTGGCTTTAGGCTAAACTCTTTTTTATTATACAACTTTTTAGTTTATTATCTTGCTTTGCCGTCAATAATTTATTTATGGAATCAATATTTATTAAAATTTTAGAAAATTTAACTATCGTAATGGGTGGAAAATATGCAGGTTATTTTGCGCTTGGAATAACGTTATCTATAATTATAGTGTTCGTATGTCAATTAATTTATAGCATTTCTAAAAACAAAAAAAGTAACTACTCTTTTACTAAATTTGCTATTTTTAGTACGGCGTGTACTTTACTTGTTTCGCTTTGCGAACATTTTACGTCTAAACGTATTTTTACAAGTATATACTATTCAATAATTTTTACTTTATTTAATTTAATAATTTCATTTATTTTTAGTTACGTATTAGATACCGTAAACTCAGTTTTAAAAAATAAAGAAAAATCTACTAAACCGATAAACGTTAATTACGACATAGAAAATCAAAAATTACAAGTTGCAACTTCAACTAAAAAAGCTCTTTTAAAACTTAAAACACAACCTTTAGATTTATATAATTTAGAAAACGTTACAAACGAATTTATTGACGTTTCATATATAAAGGAATTAATAAACAGTTTAAAAGATAAGCCTTTAACTATTAAAGAAAGTGAAGAATTAGAAGAATTTGAAGTTTTTTTATTAAATTTTTGTTACCGTCAACCAAATAAAAACGAAAAAGAAAAGTTAAGTTTGCATTTATCTTCTTTAATGAAAAAACTTGCTTACTACAAAATTGTCGAATAATCAACAACTTGCTCGTTAATATAGTCAAACGGGCAATTTTTGTGCTTATTTGCTTGCGTTTTGACTAATATTATGATATGATACTTAGGTATTGGAGAATAATATGTTTAACGACTTGTATAAAGAAAATTGTTCTTGTGGCAAATCTCACAAGCTTGAAATAGAAAATATTATAATTGAAAAGGACGCCGAAAAGCACTTACCTAATTTAACAAAAAAGTATAATAACGTTTTAATACTTTCAAACGCTGTTTCTTATTCTTTATTTGACGATAAAATAATCGCTTTATTAGACGGCAAAAACGTTAGCACGTTAATTTTTGAAGAAAATATTATAATATTAAACGAAGAAACGGTTAAAAAGGTTACCGATAAATTAGAAAACGTCGACTTAATTTTAGCAATCGGCTCTGGCGTAATACAAGACTTAGCAAAATACACTTCGTTTAAGGCTAATATCGATTATTTTATAGTTGCAACTGCACCGTCAATGGACGGGTACGCGTCAAACGTTGCCGTAATGTTTTTTAACGGTCAAAAAACGACTATTAAAGCCCATTTACCCAAAGCCATAATTTGTAACGTTGAAATATTAAAAAACGCGCCTATTCAAAGCATACAGTCGGGTTTTGGCGATATTATCGGCAAATATTCTTCGCTTTGCGACTGGAAATTAAGCAACGTTTTATATCAAGAATATTTTTGTGAATATATTTACGATTTTGTTTTAGACGCGTTACAAAAAACCGTTGAAAACGCCGAAAATATTTATAATAGAACTGACGAAGGTATTAAAATTTTAATGCAGTCGCGTATTATAGTTGGTATTGCTATGAGTTTTATGGACAGTTCACGCCCTTGCTCTGGCTCTGAGCACCATATAGCGCACTTTTTTGAAGTAACTGGTGTTTTGCATAATAAAAAATATTTATCACACGGCAAAAACGTAGCGTACGCCTCGTTACTTACTGCGAAAATTCGTCAAAAATTACTTCTTACCGATTTTGAAACAGCAAGAAGTAAAGTAATTAGTTTTGAAGAATATTTGTGTGATATGAGTTTATTATATAAAAATCACGGTTTAGAATATATTAAACTTCAACAAGACGCAGGTAGGTTTAGTGAAGACAGATATCTTCTTTATAAAAAATATCAAAACGAAATTAAAGAAGTTTTAAAAGACTGCCCTACTTACGAAGAAATTAAGGCTATTTTAGAAAAATGTGGGCTTTCGTTTAAAGAATTTACCATTTTCTACGATAAAGAATTAATTTTATATTCTTTAAAATATTCTAAATATTTAAAAGAAAGATTTTCTGTTTTATGGCTTTATAACGACCTTATTAACACGCCCGAAATACATAAAACTTTATTTAAACACTAATAAATAACCCCTAAAAGTAACGCTTTTAGGGGTTTTAAAATTTTTAATTATTTAAATTCTACTTTTTTCAATATCAAGTCTTTGTTTAATTTCACTAACAACTGCTTTAGTGTTGTTTTTAAGTTCAATTATTTTAAATTCTAAGTCGCTTTTACTTTTTAGCTTTTTGTCAAACTCCCAGTAATTTCTAAAACTTGAAAGTGAACATGTATATTTTGAAAGTTTACCTTTGTCGTCAAAATAATTTAATTCAAATATAACGAGTGTTTCATAACTATTTATAACGTTAAAACTTGCATAATTATTTATAGGACAATAAAATTGAATTTCTCCGTCAAAATAAAAACCGAACGAGTTTGATTTTGTATTATACACAAACCAAGCAAGAAGGTCTGGTTGCAACTGCAATACCGTATCGTATTCGTCGTTTAGTTGTTTCGTTGCTTTTGCAAATTCTTGATTAAAATAAGTTCTTGGAAGTTGCGAGTTAGGATAAATCACCTTATTTAAAATGCTTTTAACAATAGTAACGGCAACCGTAATCATAATAAAAGTCGTAGTTAACGATATGTAATTTTCATAATCTTCACCATCAATGTTTATACAACCTAAAACAAAAAATAATACGGTAAGCGCAATAACTCCGAATTTAACGGCTTTTGCTATATTTAAAACGAGTTTTCTAATTTTAAATTTTTTTTCTTCTTCAGGTAAAAGTTTTAAATTATCTTTTTCAGCCGCATCGTTTTCTAACTCTTTTTTAACTATAGCCGTACCATAACGTGATTTAGGGGTATTCATATAGACTATGTCTTGACTATTATCAAGTAAATTATCAATAGAAACGTTATATAAAGTAGATAAAAGTTTAAGTTTGCTAATTTCAGGCACTGCTTGCCCCGTTTCCCACTTGTAAACTGCTTGGCGTGACACGTCCAACTTACTTGCAAGGTCTTCTTGCGAAAGTCCTTGCGATTTTCTAAGTATAATTAATTTTTCTTCTAAAATCATAATTAACCTCCAAATGATTTATACAAAAATTATACAATTTGGCGTAGAAAAAATCAACAACCTACGGTTTACAATGCGTCAACTGCAAGTTTACATTTTAAATTAATCTAAAATTTGTTAACTTTTATTTATAATAATGTATTAGATTTAATTTATTTATACTTTTCTTCTAAATAATCTATTGCCATTTTGTAACCGTCAATTCCGTAGCCTTTAATTAATTTTTCAGCGTAAAGCGAAACGTAACTAAATTTTCTAAATTCTTCACGGTTTTCAATATCGGTAATATGAACTTCACACGTTGGAATATTTACGCTTTTTAAGGCGTCTAATATTGCTACGCTCGTGTGAGTATACGCGCCTGCGTTTATTATTATAGCATCGACTTTATTAAGCGACTTTTGAATTTTAGTACAAATATCGCCCTCGTAATTTGATTGATATAACTTAACCTTTACGCCCTTTTCTTTAGCGTAATCTTTTACCGTTTTTACTAAATATTTATAATCTTGCTTACCGTACAAATCAGGCTCGCGTATGCCTAACATGTTTAAGTTTACACCGTTAATAACTAATATTTTCATAAACAGAAATTATCTCCTTAACACAATCTTCAATAGTAGTATTATTTTTAACTTTAAAGTCGCACGTATTTTCGTATATATCTTTTCTTTCACCATAAAGGGCTTTAACGCCTTTTTGCTTTGATAAAGGTCTATCTTTATCAATTAATTTTTCAATAGGTCTATCAATGTAATAAATTACACCGTTTCGTTTTAAGTTAATAACGTTTTTATTTCTTAAAACGCCACCACCACCTAACGATATTATTGCGCCCTTTTTATTTGATAATACTGCTATAGCCTCACTTTCAATATCTCTAAAGGCTTTTTCGCCTTGACTTAAAATAATTTCGCTTGGCGTTTTATTATACTTTTTAACGATATACTCGTCGCTGTCAAAATACTCTAAATTCAAAACTTTACTTAACGCTTTAGCAATAGTTGATTTGCCCGACGACGGCATACCCGAAAGAACGATATTCGTCGTTTGATTTTTTACAAAGTTAAAAATTTCTTGTTCTTTTATCTGGTCGTGCGATTTATTTAGCCATATATCTTGCGCTAAAAGGGCTTGAACTACAAGCATTTTTAATCCACTTGCGCAAGGAATTTTTAAACTTTTAGCCTGTAAAATTAAATTAGTATTTTGTGGATTATATATACAGTCGTAAACGCCTTTTAACGGCTTAAACTTGCTTAAATCAATAGGGCTTTCGTCAACTTTTGGGCTCATACCACAAGGCGTTGCGTTAATAATAATTTCGGTATCCGTTAACTCGTAACAATTAGTATAATTTATTTCACCACTTCTACTAACCACGTTAACGCTTTTTGCCTTATGTTTGTGTGCCAAAGCATAAGCAGTGTTCGACGCTCCACCACTACCTAAAATTAATACGTTTTTATCTTCAAGGCTAACAGAAGTACTTTTTATCATACTTTCAAGTCCACCTATATCCGTATTATAACCGTACAATTTACCATTTTTATTTACAACGGTATTTACTGCACCTATTTTTTGAGCGTCGGGAGAAATATACGACAAATATTTCATAACTTCTTTTTTATAAGGTATAGTTACGTTGAATCCGTCGTATTCGCAGTTAGTTAAAAACTTTTCTAACTCGTCTTTATTTAATTGTACTAACGAATAATCAAGTCCACAATATTCGTGAATAATTTTAGAATAACTGTGTCCTAATTTTTCGCCTATTAAACAATACTTCATACCGTTTCCTTATAACAACCTAAAAATACGAAATGCTGTGAAGTGTTTTCAAGTTCGCTTATTAAGTTTACGCACGATTTGTCTTTTACGCTACCTTCAAAATCAAAATAGAATAAAAATTCAAAATCGCTACCTACGATAGGTCTACTTTCTAACTTAGTTAAACTTAAACCAAGCGCCGAAAAGCGTGCTAAAATTTTACTTAAACTACCCGTTTCGTGTGGGGCGCTTGTGATAATACTTATTTTATTACTACCGTCGTAAACTTTAAGTTCTTTGCTTATTACAATAAACCTTGTGTAGTTTGCCATATTGTCTTGAACGTTTTCTTCTAATATTTCTAAATTATATATTTCAGCGCACTCTTTTCTACACAAGCAAGCAAGACTTTTATCGTTAGTTTGACTAACGATTTGCGCAGATAACGCTGTGTTTTCTACACTTTCACTTTGAACGCCTAAGTTCTTTAAATACGAAGAACATTGACTTAACGCTTGGCTATGCGAAATAATTTTTTTAACGTCTTGTTTAGTTGCTCCCTTAACGCCGACAAGACAATGATTAACCTTTACCCTAACTGAACTTACGATATAAAAACTGTACTTGTTCATAAGGTCGTAAACTTCTAAAACTGAACCTGCAGTGCTGTTTTCGATAGGTAAAACACCAAATTCACAAAAACCTTTTTCGACTGCGTTAAACACGCCTTCAAACGATTTAAAGTAGGTAATATCGCTAATAGGAAATACGTTTTTACAAGCAACGCTACTGTTCGAGCCTTCAACGCCTTGACAAGCAACCGTTGCCGTTATAGGAAATTGATTTTGGCTTTCAATAGCCTTGTTAATCATTTCGATACTTTTTGAAGAAGACGAAACGAGTTTACTTTGATAAGACTTACTCGTAGCAAAAATAGTTTGGTACAATTCTTTTAAATAATATTTATATTCTTCGGGCGTGTCTTTTGCTAAACGGTATAAAATTTTATCTTCCCTTGACGTATCGTTTATGCCTTTAGAATTATTCTTTTTAAATTCGGCAACGTCTTTAACTAAATTTAACCTTTGAACGAATAACGACGAAAGTTGGTCGTCGATTTTATCTATTTCACTTCTAATTTCTAATATATCTTTCATAATAAATTTCCTAATTCGTCGACTAACGCTATAATTACTGCGCTTTCAATACACACAACTGCTCTTGGTACTATGCAACTATCGTGCCTACCTTTTATCGCTATTTCACAATTTTCTTTACTTACAAGGTCAACTGTTTTTTGTTTAACGCTGATTGACGGAGTTGGCTTTATAGCAACGCTTAAAGTTATATCTTCACCGTTTGAAATTCCACCGTTTATTCCACCGTTATTATTAGTTGAAAGTTTTACCTTACCGTCAACCATACGAAGTGGGTCGTTTGCTTGACTACCACGCATTGACGAAAAATCAAAGCCTTTACCAAACTCAACGCCTTTAACTGCCGGAATTGAATAAATAAGCGACGCAACCTTACCTTCTAAACCTTCAAACAAGTTGTCGCCTATGCCTGCTTTTAAACCGTATACTATACACTCAACCACACCACCAACGCTATCGCCGTTTGATTTTGCGTCTTGAATTTCTAAAAGCATTTGCTCTTGACAACTTAAAGAATTAATTTTGCTATCTCTATTTTCTAATAAAAACTCTCTGCTAATATTTTGATTTTTGTAAGATATTCCGTTTACGCCACCTATTTTTGAAACGTAACCTTCAACGAATATACCTTTGCTTTCAAGATATTGTTTTAATATACCACCAACTACAACAAGTGGTGCTGTAAGCCTACCCGAAAAACGTCCACCACCTGTAAAATCTAACGTGCCGTCTTTAAGATAAGACACATAATCAGCGTGCGACGGTCTTGGTTTTCCGTATAGTTCGTTATAATCGCCACTTTTTACGTTTTTATTGTATATGTCAAATGAAAAATCCCCACTTATAGTTTGATTATCAACGTTTTTAAATATAGGCAAGTCGTCTTCGATACGAGAAGTCGAAAAGGCGTTTTTACTTGCTTTTCTTCTATTAATATATTCGCTTAATTTTTCGCTATCGTAAGTGAAAGTCGGCGCGCCTTTTACGATTGCGCCTATCTTTTCACTATGCGATTCTCCGTAAATTTCAACGGAAATATTTTTGCCTTTAAATATCGCCATCTACTATTCCCCCTAAACATTTAAAGTCGTTATAAAAATTAATGTACGACTTATTTATTGCTAAACTATCACTAACCGTAGAAACCCCGTTGGTAAAGTTTGCTAAACAAACTGCGCTCATAACGGTGCGATGGTCGTTAAAACCTAAAAATTTACCACTTTTCGGCTTACCACCTTGTATAATCAAGTCGTTACCGTTATATTTGGCGTCAATACCAGCAACGCCTAAGTTATAAATTATACCTTGCACCCTATCGCTTTCTTTAATTTTAAGTCGTGATACGTTTTTTAGTACCGTTTGTCCTTTGCTGTACGACGCTATTACGCTTATTATTTGAACTAAATCGGGTATATTTTCACAGTCTAAAACTTGTCCTATTAAATTACCTTTTTTAACTAAATAACCCTCTTTCGTCTCTTTAACTATTGCACCGAATTTTTTTAATACTTCTACTATTTCTTTGTCGCCTTGATAAGAATTTTTATTTAAATTAGTTACTTCAACGCCCGATGAAAGCGCGCCTAAACAAAGCGTAAAAGCACTACCAGAATAATCGCCTTCTACTACGATATCCCCACTATAGGTGTATTTTTGATTACCCTTTACGTAGTAGCCGTATTCCGTTTCACATACTTCAATATTAAAAGATTTTAGTACGCTTAACGTTATATTTATATAGTCTTTACTAACTAATTGTTCGTTAATTATTATTTTACTATCGCCGTCTAAAAGGGGTAAACTAAAAAGTAGCCCTGTAATATATTGCGAACTTATATTGCCGTCGATACGATATTCGCCACTATGTAATTTGCCGTTTACGGTAAGACCATCAATATTTGCACCGTTATCGTTAAGACAGTCAACTAAATTTGAAATAGGACGCTCTAAAAGTCGCTTACTGCCCGTAAGCGTAGCGTTTATACCAAGCGCACTTACTATCGACAATAAAAACCTTAAAGTCGAGCCACTTTCGTTACAGTTTAAAACTTTATGGCCGTTAAACTTTTCAAAAGACAAATTTACGTCGTCGCCGTCAAATAAATAATTTAAACCTATTTCTTTAAGACAGTTTAAAGTTGCTAAAACGTCTTGTGAACGACCTGCTCCTATAATTTTAGTTGGCGTTTTAGATAAATAAGCACCTATTATTTGCCTATGCGCGTATGATTTCGACGGTGGACTTTTAACCTTACCCGAAATGTTTTTGTTACTTGTTACTTTTACTTCCATTTTACATTAAATTATATAATTTACTATATTCTATACTCTTAACTTGGCTTAAAAGATTATCGTTAACTACTATAAAATCAACTTTTTCCCCGTTACCCTTTTTGTCGCTTTTAATAAAATTTATTAACTCGTCTTTACTATATTCGTTGTCTAAATTGCAAGACGAAACGTTTAGAATTTCTAACGCTTTAAAATAATTTTCTTTAGACAAAAAACCTAATTTTAACGATATATCTAAACTTATTTTTAAACCCTTTAAAACACACTCACCGTGTGATATAGAAAAGTTGCTTGCTTTTTCAATAGCGTGACCTACAGTGTGACCTAAATTTAAAAGTTTTCTATCGCCACTTTCTTTTTCGTCTTTTTCAACGATATCCCTTTTGATTTTTACACATTTATAAATTATATTTTGTAAATCGCCCGACTTTATATCTTTTAAAGTCAAATCTCCACCCAAAAAGCAATATTTAATAATTTCGCCAAAACCACTATTTAACTCCCTTTTTGGCAAAGTCTTTACAAATTCAGTATTAATATAAACAAGCGACGGTTGATAGATAGTCCCAACTAAATTTTTGCCTTGTTCTAAATTTATAGCCGTCTTTCCCCCAACTGAAGAATCTACCATAGAAAGTAGCGTCGTAGGAACTTGAATTAGCGTAATTCCCCTAACGAAAGTTGACGCGACAAATCCCGTCAAATCACCCGTTACGCCCCCACCAAACGCAACTATAGCGTCATTTCTACTAAAATTATTACTTGCTAAAAAGTTTAAAATTTCAAAGTATTTAATAGCGTTTTTACTATCTTCTCCACTTGCTAAATCGTAGTGAAAAATTTGTTTGTTTATAAAATATTTATCAAGCAAATTACCGTATAAGTTTTTAACGTTTTGGTCGGTTATTATTGCAACTTTTTCGCACGTCAACGAACTGACTAAACTTTCTAAACCGTCTAAATTGTCTTTTATTATAACGCTGTAACTTTTAGATGCTTTTACTTTAATTTCCACTTTTTTTACCCCTTAAATCTATGGCAATTTTTCTTTCGTTACCATCACTAAGTAATTTTTCAAGGATATCTTGGTCGCCTTTTTCTAACGCGTCAAGATATAACTTTAAATTATCTATTAACTCTTTTAATTCGCCACTTAAAACGTCTTTATTATTTATCATAAGCGACGACCACATTTTAGGATTAAGCCTAGCAACCCTTGTTAAATCTTTGTAACTTCCTGCCGAATATCCAAAATGTTCTTTTGCCGTATCGTTTTTTATAAACGCGTTTGATATGATATGACAAAGTTGCGAAGTGTACGCTATCATTTTATCGTGGTTTTGACTATCGGTAAAGACTACGTTTGAAAATCCTAAATCTAAAAAGAATTGTTTAAAACTTTCAAGAGTGTAAATATCGGCGTTTACAGGACAAAGTATCATCGACGCTTTATCGAAAAGCGTGGTGGTCGAGTGTTCAATTCCCGAAAACTCACGTCCTGCCATAGGATGTCCACCTATAAATATAAGGTCGCTGTAAATTTTAGCGTATTCTTGCATTTTTTGAACTATACGCCTTTTTATTCCACAAAAATCGCATACAATCGCACCCTTTTTCAAGTACGGCAAAAATTGTTCGGCACACGAAGAAAAAGCGTCTTCAAATACCGATATAATTAAAAGGTCTAATTCTTTAGCGTTTTCCACCGTCAATTCTTGGTGGAAAGCGCCTATCATTTCGCCTTTTAACATAACGCTTTTATTAATATCAAAACCAAAAACCGTATGACTTGTTTTTTTAGTTAAAGTTCTACCAAACGAACCCCCCATCAAACCAAGTCCAACAATACCTATTTTCATAATATACTTTTCTTTCCTACGTGAGGTAACATTTCGTTAATACTTTTCATAATGCTTGCAAATTCTTCAGGACGAAGTGACTGCGCACCGTCGCAAAGGGCACGTTGTGGGTCGTTGTGAACTTCAATCATAAGTCCGTCAGCGCCAACGCCTGCCGATGCAAGCGATAACGGTCTAACGAGCCTTGAAAGTCCCGATGCGTGTGAAGGGTCTACTATTATCGGTAAATGCGTAAGTTCTTTTAATACGGGAATTGCCGATAAATCAAGGGTGTTTCTTGTATAAGGTTCAAAAGTCCTTATTCCCCTTTCACATAAAATTACGTCTTTACAACCTTCACTCATAATATATTCAGCGCTCATAAGCCACTCTTCAATAGTGTTACACATACCCCTTTTTAAAAGTACCGGCTTTTTCATTTTGCCTACTTCTTTTAAAAGTTCAAAGTTTTGCATATCCCTTGCGCCTATTTGCACGATATCAACGTCTTTAAATAAGTCGATATGTCTAACGCTCATAATCTCAGTAACTATACTTAAACCCGTTTCTTGTTTTGCTTTAAGTAAAAGTTCAATACCACTTTCCCTTAAGCCTTGGAAAGAATAAGGCGAAGTCCTTGGCTTAAACGCACCACCACGAAGAATCGTTGCGCCTGCTTGCTTTACTTGATTTGCTATTTCAACGACTTGTTTTTCGCTTTCAACCGAACAAGGTCCTGCTATAACTTGAAAATTATCGCCACCAAATTTTACGCCGTTTACGTCAACGATTGTATCTTCTGGGTGGAATTTTCTATTTGCACTTTTAAAAGGCTCTTGTATTCTTTTAACGTTTTCAACTATATCAAGCGAACGGATAAGGTCGATATCAACCTTACTTGTGTCGCCGACAAGCCCTAAAATAGTCGCGTGTGAGCCTTTACTTACGTCAATACCTAAACCTTGGCTTTTAAGCCATTTTGTTAAAGTTAAAAGTTGTTTTTCGTCATGGTTGTTCTTAACAATAATAATCATAATAAACTCCTAAAACAAAAAAAGACCGAATATACAATTCGGTCATTAAATACATTATCTTTATAAAGAAAGTACGCAAAAAATAACCGATATTTCTAATATGGTCTTCTAAAAAAATATGCGTAATAAAAATAGTTAAAAGATTTCATATTTTCTACTTCCTTATGTGTTAAGTATAATACTTTTTATATATAAAGTCAATAACTTTTTTAAAATATTTTTATCTAATTGACATTTTTATTTACGTGTGTTACCATATCTTTAACTTAACTTTAGGTGATATTATGATTAATAAAAAAATGTACGACTTAGGCAACAGCCGTTCGGTTATTAGAGAGTTATTTGAATTCGGCAAAACGTTAAAATCAAGTCTTGGTGAAGATAAGGTTTACGACTTTACGCTTGGTAACCCAAGTGTTGAAAGTCCTAAAATTATTAACGACACTATTATTGACTTAATTAAAAACGATAAAACCGTGCATCAATACACGTCTGCGCAAGGTGATTTAATTGCCCGTAAAAAAATTGTTGAAACTGTTTACGATAGATACGCTTTTTCGCTTAATGAAAATTTAATTTATTTAACTTGTGGCGCTGCTGCCGGTTTACGAATTATTTTTCAATCAATTATTTGTGATAGTGACGACGAAGTTTTAGCAATTGCTCCGTTTTTCCCTGAATATAGGGTTTTCGTTGAAGCGTCTTTAGGTCAGTTTAAATTTACACCTTGCGACGAAAAAAACTTTTTAATTGATTTTGACGCTTTTGAAAAGTCAATTACTAAAAACACTAAGGCAATAATTATAAATAGTCCTAACAATCCGTCGGGCGTTGTATACGACGAAAATACTATTAAAAAATTAGCCGAAATTTTAAATAAAAAACAAAAAGAATTTAATTCAACAATTTATTTAGTAACCGACGAGCCTTACAGAGAAATTGTGTTTGACGATATTGATTGTCCGTACGTGCCTAAATATTACGACAACACAATCGTATGTTATTCGTATTCAAAATCAATTTCACTTCCTGGTGAAAGAATAGGCTACGTTGCAGTTTCTCCACTTTGTGAAGAAAAGGACGATTTATACAAAGCAATTATGGGTAGTGGTAGAGCGCTTGGTTACGTTTGCGCGCCGTCGCTTTTTCAAAAATTAATTACACGTTGCGCTGAAGTAGTTTGTGACGTTACCCCATATAAAGAACACGGCGATATTTTATTTAACCGTTTAAATAAACTTAACTTTACCGTAATTAAGCCACAAGGGGCATTCTACTTATTCGTTAAAGCGCCTAACGGCGACGCAGTTGAGTTTAGCGAAAGGGCTAAAAAATATAATATTTTAGTAGTTCCGTCAAACTCGTTTGGAGTTGAAGGTTACGTTAGAATTGCAACTTGCGTTTCAAAACAAACGGTATTAAATAGCGAACAAGCATTTATAGATTTAGCAAAAGAATATAATTTGATTTAACGCAATAAAAAAAGCACGGATTTACCGTGCTTTATCTTTTTTAATTCAATATAATTCAAATTTCCCTTTATACAAATTTATATATGACTTGTGTTGTCTATGAGCATAAAGTAACATTCTGTATGCTCCACCATAATGATTATTAACGTAAAATAATATAAAATCTGCTTGAGTTATTATCCACTCGTTTCTTTTTAAAATTGCAAATTTTTTTGGAACGCGTTCAATTTCCGGAAAAACGATTTCATCGTAATAGTTTTCTATAATTTCTTTTCTATTATTTAACCACTCGTCTATATATGGAGTTATAAATACAATTTTTGCGCTTTTATTATTTTCTTTATATTTTATAGCACAGTTAAGTGCAAAATTATCAAAATTACCATATCCCCCTAAATAAAAATTAACTTGTTTACCTTGACAAATTACATCTAATAGTTTAAGTACCCGTTTTTCATCTTCAAAATTACTTATATAATTTGAATGTCCACAAAATGCAATAATCATAAATTTATCCTTTAGGTATGAATACATTCATATTATATCAAGTTAAAACTAAAAAAAGCAACTAATAGGGAAGAGTTCATTCTTATATTTTTTCACAAAAAGAATATAATAAATATGGAAGATTACTTTCATAAATATTCTTTTAGGGGGAAAAAATGACTGTTAACGATGCTGTAGCAAAAAGAATAATTAATTTACTTGCTGAAAAGAAAATGACACAGTATCGTTTAGAGCAACTTTCAGGCATACAACACGGTCATATGCAATGGATTATGAGTGGTAAAAGTAAAACGGTAACTTTTTCAACCGTTTTACGTTTGGCTAACGGTTTTGGAATGACGGTGCTTGAGTTTTTAGATAACGATTTGTTTTTATACGAAAACCTTGACGTTGAATAATTTTTAGTAATACAAACACCCGAAATTGTTTTCTCAATTTCGGGTGTGTTTGTTTATTTTTAAATTTTATCTTTTTATTTTACCTATTATTGAAAAACCTATAAAGGCTAATAATTCAATTACTACTATAGTTGCGCCGACGGGCGTTGCAAAAAGTATTGATATTGATAAACCTAAAAAGGAAGATATAAGAGCAAATATTACCGAACTTATAATAACCTTTTTAAAACTGTTAAATATTCGCATTGACGATAGCGCTGGGAATATTATTAACGCCGATACAAGTAGCGAGCCTATCAAGCTCATTGCTAAAACTATTAAAATTGCAATAATTACTGCAGTCGAAATATTATAAATTTCGGTATTTATACCCGTTGCTTTTGCATAATTTTCGTCAAAGGTTACTGAAAAGATTTTGTTGTAAAAACAAAGGTATAGTGCGATTATTACTATGCAAATTACTATTGAAATTATTACGTCTGTCATATTTAGTGCAAGTAATTTGTTTGAGCCAAAAAGCGCACTACAAACGTCTCCACTAACGTTTGACGAAGTTGAAAAAACGTTCATTAAAAAGTATCCTATACCAAGCGCGCTAACGCTTAAAATAGCAATTAAAGCGTCGCCTTTAAGTTTTGCATTTTGTCCAAGTTTAAGCAAAATTATTGCAACTATTATAGTCGTTGGCATAACGATTAATAAGTTGTTAGTTAAACTTAATATGCTTGCAACGGCAGTTGCCCCAAAAGCAACGTGCGAAAGTCCGTCGCCTATAAACGAATATCTTTTAAGTACAAGGTTAACACCTACTATTGCCGAGCAAATTGATAACAAAATTACTACTATAAAAGCGTATCTTACAAAAGGCATTTGTAGATACGATATAAAAGTGTTAAAAAGTTCCATTTTCAATTCTCCTTTTATATTCGTCTACGCCTAAAATATACACTTCGTCGCCCGTGTGTAAAACTTTATTTACGTATTCAAGCGAGTTTACTATATCGTGCGAAATCATAATTATAGTAATCTTTTCCTCTTGGTTTAAGCGTTTTAAAATCTCGTATAATTCTTTAGTTGCAACGACGTCTAAACTTGACGACGGCTCGTCTAAAAGAAGTATTTTTTTAGTTGAACATAACGCCCTTGCAAGCAATACCTTTTGTTTTTGCCCGCCCGACAATTCTTTAAACGACTTGTTTTTTAAGTCTAATATTCCAAGCGTTTGCATTTTTGAAATTGCCAACGCTTTTTGTTTTTTAGTGACAAAACCAAAAAATTTATTATTGTTTACCGTTCCTGACAAAACTACTTCAAAGCAAGTTGCGGGAAAATCTTTTTGAATTTCCGTCGTTTGTGGTAAATAACCTATATCTTGACTCGTTACACCGTTATTTAAAATAATTTTACCACTTAATGCGTTTTGTAAATTAAGTAGAGTTTTGCAAAGGGTACTTTTGCCCGTTCCGTTTGCACCTACTATTAACAAAAAGTCACC
>JAZRCS010000011.1:0-12237 GCA_045659885.1 Christensenellaceae bacterium | reverse complement strand
TTTGTTAACTGTAACTACTAATTGACCTACGTAACCGTTAATTTCAAATAAACTTACTTCAGCGTCGTTAAGTGGTGTAACTTCGATTTTTACAAATTCTGCGCCTTCAGGCATAGCGTTTTCGATAGAACCGTCAAAATTTTCAGTTAATTCACTAGAAGAAGAAATATATTCTTTGTCTTCGTTATAGAAATGAAGAGTATAAGTAACGTTAGCATCTTCCTTAAGTTCAATTTGTAAACCGTCAGTCGTTACAAAGTCTTTCATTACTGCGCTTGACGTATCTTTTAAATATTCGCCACTTTCGTCAATAGCGCCTATTTCAAAAGTAAATAAGTTGTTTTGTAACGTCTTTGTCGTATCGTTGTTAGATACCTTTACGCCGACTGCTATCAGTCCGATAGATAAAATCGAAATTAAAGCAGTGGTAATAATCCACTTGATTTTATCACCTTTCTTGTGTTGTTTAAGTTCTTTGTTTGCCATATTTTTTCCTTATGTTTAAAGTCCACGTGACTATTAAATCTTGTATTTTCCTTTCTTTAATTTTTGGTTGATAAACACTTGACATTTTTTATAAACTCCTATAATATATTTATATAGTCGATTTAAAAGTCGTTCGACGACAGAGTTGAACTTAAGGTTGCGAACTCACGAAAAATGCATTGCAATCGACCATTTTTCTAGCCATCCTTTTAGGGTGGTTATTTTTTTTATAAAACTAAAATTTAGTAAGGTTTGCAAGTTTAAATTTGTTTTACATAATGCTACACACTTGATATAATAGAAAGACCACTAACATTACAAAAAGGAGGTATAGCATTATGTCTTTACTAAAAGCAATTGAATTTGCAAACGCTTAAAGCCAAAAGAAGGTTTTTAAAACGTAATAATTTTATTAACGATTTATAAAACTAAAATTTCATAATAATCGTAATCTTTAACTTGCGTTGCCTTTAAAAAATTTCTATTTAAAGTTTGTAATTCATCTTTTGTATTTTTTGCTTTTATAATTTTTACGCATTGACGATTTCTATAAAAATCTATACGAATATAACTAAAATTTTTAAGTTCTAATTCCATGACCGTTTCCTTTTATTTTTAAATGGGCAAATCTTCGTCCGTTTCAGTTAAAAAACAAGTTTGTTTAGGTGTTTCAATTTTGTCACAAAAACTATCAAACACTGAATGAAAATCGAATTTTTGTTCTTCTTTTCTTTTGTCCTTTAGTTTTTTAACTTCATTTTCATAAACAACGCTTTTGCCACAAGGCTTGCCGTCTTCATCAAGTTCCGTATAAACGGTAACCGTATCTTCAGTAACGACAACATAGCAAGATATTCTTCGTGTTAATTGTTTAAAATCTTCTTTTCCAGACGTCCGGACTTCTTTATACCAAGTTGGCATTGAACTGCTTAACGACTTATACCAGTATTGTAGTGGGATAGAAGAGGTTATAACAATCATTTTGCCGTTAAATACTTTGTTATTAAAACGGCTTTTAAAACTGCTTGCTGTGTTGTTATCTAACATTTTAAGCAAGTCTTGGAATTCAAACACCGTATCACGCACGTCGTCAAGTATAATTCCGTCTTGACCTTGGTAGTCTTGAAAAGGGTCGTTACTTGCAGAACTTATTGCAAAATCATAATTAAGTTTTTTCAAAAACTTTTTTGCATAATAAGTTTTACCACTACCTGCTTTACCAGTTATAAACATAACTTGTATGTCTCTATCAGGGTTTAACGTCAAATATTCGCAATGAAGTTTCCAATGGTCCTTTAATTGTTTAAAGGCTTTAACTTGCTCGTCTTTAGGCAAAGTTTTAATAAATTTAAGTTGCTGTGCGTAACTGTATTTATCAAAGTTACCTAAAATTTGCGCTTTTGCAAGTTCGCTTTTAAAGTCAAAATTAGCAACTACTTCATCAGGCGAATATTGATATTTATGTCTTTGACTATCGTTTCCGTGAATAAGATATAAAAGCATATCTTGTGCACGGCCTTTTACTTTTTCAATTTGTGATTCTTGCAAACCAAACCATTTTGCAACCTCACTACTTTCAACGCCAGTGTCTCCAAAATTAATATAAATATCATAATGTGGTGTGGCGTCTTTGTCTTTATCGTGTAGTATGTAAGCCCACTTTTTAATAGTTTTATACCGTTTTAAAATGTCTTGTAACGGTTCTTTTAAAAATTGTGGTTGAGTTACTACTTCATACTGTTTTAGTTTCATTTTTTAACCCCTTTTCGCTAAAACAATAATTTTTTATTAAAATTTTCCACCTTTTTCCACCTTTTTTGTGAACTGCTTGACAAGCCCTAGCAGTTCACGCTTAATTTTTAAGGTTTTATCGTGGATTTTAGCCTATTATTGTATTAATGTTTTTATACGATTTTTCCACCTTTTCCACCTTGTTTTAACTTTTTTAGTTCTTCAAGGTAAAAATAAAATTATTCTTTGTCTGGTAAAACTTCAGCATAAGAAGCCAAAACAGCCTTTCTACTTGCAAAACCTTTATCTGGTATTGCATTACCTTCTTCATCTTTTTTACTAAAATACGTAGGTTCAATAGGAATTAATGTGTCTCCACACATAACGTAAAAACGAGTTGCTTTTACTTCTTCGCCATCTTTATTTTTATAAGTGTAAGGTTTTTTTAATAATTTAATATTCATAGATTTTTTCTCCTTGACTAATCGTCACATAATTTTTAACCACTGTCTAACGACGATGGGGATGGTCGGGGCGTAACTGCTTACGCCCGGACCTTGGTTTAGTGGCTTGTCCTAAACCATATATAAAACCGTTTACGGCGTTATATCTCAATATATAATCTAGCTAGCAACTAATCGTTGTTAGTTGAAATCTTGTAGTTACCGTACTGTTATAGCACGGTAACATAACAAAAGAGATGCCGATACGTTTATTGCGTATCGATTACAATATGAAAGTAAAGCATCTTATTCAAAGGGTTGCCGTTATTAACCCAACGGCAAGGGTTGACTAAAAATAAGTCAAATGAAAGATTTTTTATAACAGTAAGCTCCTCAACCCACCTAAAAAAATAAAAAAAATGCAAAAATCTCTCTTTGCATTTAATATTACAATATACATATATAAAATAATTTAAATAATTTTATATAAAGTATTTACAAAAACTATATTTTGTGTTAAGATATTATGTGGAAATGAAATTTGACTAAATATTGTATTTGGGGGTTATATGCAAGGCAAAATACACTCGGTATTTTCAGGTGGAACGGTTGATGGGCCAGGTATTAGATTCGTTGTGTTTATGCAAGGTTGTCCACTTCGTTGCAAATATTGTCATAACCCAGACTCGTGGAATTACGCCGACGGTGAATTTAGAACGGTACAAGACCTTGTTAGTGAAATTATAAAGTACAAAAACTACTTTGGCGCAAACGGTGGCTTAACTGTAAGTGGTGGCGAACCTTTAATGCAAATTGATTTTGTTATTGAACTTTTAAAGGCAGTCAAAAAGCACGGCATACACACGGCAATCGATACTTCTGGTTTTGCTTTTAATAAAGAAAATCAAGTAATTTTAGACAAGTTTACCGAACTTATAAAATATACCGATTTGTTTTTGCTTGATATAAAACATATTGACGACGATAAACACTTAAATTTAACGGGTGTAACTAACAAAAATACGTTAGAATTTGCAAAATGGTTAAGCGATAACGGCAAAAAAATATGGATTAGGCACGTTTTAGTTCCGTCTTATACCGATTTTGATGAAGATTTAATTAAGTTATCTAATTTTATAAAAACCCTTAACACGGTTGAAAAGGTAGAAGTTTTACCATATCATACGATGGGCGAAGTAAAATATCAAAAAATGGGTATTGATTACCCGTTAAAAGGAATTTTACCACCTACTAAGGAAAGGGTAAAAAACGCTAAGGAAATATTAAAACTAAAATGATTAACGATAAAAATTATAAAGAAAGTTTCAAAGGAATACAAGTTGTTGAATTTAGTGGTGAATCTTGCGCAAACTGTTTAACGCTTATGCCGTTACTTTACGAACTTTGCAAAGTAAGACAAATACCACTTTTGCACGTAGAAGCAGGCGACGATACTCTTAAAGTTTTAAGCGAATATCAAATTGATAGAGTGCCTACGGTAATTTTGATGGATAACGGCGTTGAATTTGCAAGGGCAACTGGTTTTCAACCACAAGAAATTTTTGAAATTTGGCTTGACGCTAAAATTGAAGAATACGTAAAGAAAAATTAGTGCAATAGCACTTTAATAAAAAATTATTATAAATAAGGAGATTTTATTTATGGCAAACTATAAAGGCTGGGAAGGTTTCGTACCAGGCAAATGGTGTAGTGGAGAAGTAGACGTAAGAGACTTTATTCAAAAGAACTACCTTCCTTACGAAGGTGATGACAGTTTCCTTGCGCCAGCAACAGAAGCAACAAAACAACTTTGGAAAGAAGTTATGGAAATTTGCGCTAAAGAAAGAGCAAACGGTGGCGTTTTAGACGCAGATACGAAAGTTGTATCAACTTTAACAAGTCACGGTCCAGGCTACATTAACAAAGAACTTGAAAAAATCGTTGGTTTTCAAACGGATGCACCTTTAAAACGTTCGTTACAACCGTTTGGTGGTCTTAAAATGTCAAAGCAAGCGCTTGAAATGTACGGCTATCAAATTGATAAAGACGTTGAAGAAATTTTCACAAAATATCGTAAAACTCATAACGACGGTGTATTCGACGTATACACTCCAGAAATGAGACTTGCTCGTTCAGCGCACATCTTAACGGGTTTACCTGATACGTATGGTAGAGGTAGAATTATCGGCGACTACAGAAGAGTTGCTCTTTACGGTATTGATTATCTTATTGCTAAAAAAGAAGAAGATAAAGCCCTTATTTGTGGTGAAATGACTCCAGATAAAGTTAGGGATAGAGAAGAAATTGCTGAACAAGTTAAAGCCCTTAAAGGTCTTAAATTAATGGCTCAAGCATACGGTTTTGATATTAGCAAACCGTCAACGACTGCTCAAGAAGCAATTCAAGCAGTTTACTTTGGTTACCTTGGCGCAGTTAAAGACCAAAACGGTGCAGCAATGAGTATCGGCCGTGTATCTACTTTCCTTGATATTTATATTGAAAGAGATATTCAAAACGGTACGCTTACTGAAGAAGAAGCACAAGAACTTATGGACCACTTCGTTATGAAACTTCGTTTAGTAAGGTTTATGAGAATTCAATCTTACAACGAACTTTTCTCAGGCGACCCAACTTGGGTAACTGAAGCAATCGGTGGTATGGGTGTTGACGGTAGAACTTTAGTAACTAAAAACTCTTTCCGTGTACTTCACACTTTAATTAACTTAGGACCTGCTCCAGAACCAAACCTTACTGTATTATGGTCTAAAAATCTTCCTGCAAACTTCAAAAAGTTCTGCGCTATGATTTCTATTAAGACTTCGTCAATTCAATATGAATCAGACGACCTTATGAGAGCAGAAATGGGTGATGATTACGCTATCGCTTGTTGCGTATCTTGTATGAAAGTTGGTAAAGATATGCAATTCTTCGGCGCAAGAGCAAACCTTGCTAAATGTTTACTTTACGCTATCAACGGTGGTAAAGACGAACATACTAAAGATAAAGCAACGGGTAAGCCAATGCAAGTTGCACCTAAATTTGAAGCAATAACTTCAAACGATGCCCTTGACTTTGACGAAGTTATGGAAAAATACAATCAAATGATGGACTGGCTTGCTGGTTTATACGTAAATACTTTAAACCTTATCCACTATATGCACGATAAATACGCGTACGAAGCAATCGAAATGGCTTTACACGATTCAAAAGTTAGAAGATTCTTTGCTACAGGTATTGCAGGTTTAAGTTGCGTAGCAGACTCACTTTCTGCTATCAAATATGCAAAAGTATACCCAATAAGAAATGAAGAAGGTATCGTAGTTGACTTCAAAATTGAAGGTGATTTCCCTAAATACGGTAACAACGACGATAGAGTTGACTCGTTAGCAGTTAACCTTGTTAAGTCGTTTATGAACAAAATTAAAACTCATTACACTTATAGAGAATCAGTTCCAACAATGTCAATTTTAACAATTACGTCAAACGTAGTTTACGGTAAAATGACGGGTAATACTCCAGACGGAAGAAAAGCAGGTACTCCACTTGCACCAGGTGCAAACCCAATGCATGGTAGAGACACTCACGGCGCTTTAGCATCACTTGAATCAGTTGCTAAACTTCCATACGAATATTCAAGGGACGGTATTTCTAATACTTTCTCTATCACACCAAGTTCGTTAGGTAAAGACGACGAATAATATATTATAGGAGGTAATATTATGTCTCAACAAGTTGATAACTTAGTAAGTATGTTAGATGCATACTGTGCTGACGGTGGTCACCACCTTAACGTAAACGTATTCAATCGTGAAACTCTTTTAGATGCTCAAAAACATCCAGAAAAGTATCCACAACTCACAATTCGTGTATCAGGTTACGCAGTTAACTTTATTAAACTCACAAAGGAACAACAAGACGACGTTATTTCTCGTACAATTCACGAATCAATGTAAAATTTTAAGGGGTGCAATTTTGCACCCCGAATTTTATATAAAAACGTAAAATAACTAAAAATGGAATTAATTTTTATAAGACACGCCGAGCCTGATTACGAAAATAACACCTTAACCGAAAAAGGTTTTAAAGAGGCAGAGTTTTTAGGGCAATTTTTAAAAGACCAAAAAATTGACGCTATGTACGTTTCGCCACTTAATAGGGCAAGGTATACTGCAAATGCAATTTTAAAATACAATAACGACTTTAAAGTTGAATATAAAGACTGTTTAATTGAATTTCACGAGCAAGTTGACTTACCGTATTTGAAAAATAGCATAACTTGGGATTTTAGAACGTCACTTTTAAAAGACGATAAAATTTTCGATAATAAAAAATGGCGTGAAATTGAATATTTAAATAATGAAAAGTTGCTTTCTCGTTACGAAAGCAATAAAAAGGACTTTTTAAAAATTTTAGAAAAGCACGGCTATAAAAAAGACGGCAATATTTTTAAAGTAATTAAACCGAATCATGATAAAATTGTATTCGTTTGTCATTTTGGAATAATTAGTTATATGCTTTCAACTTTGCTTAATATTTCACCGATTGCTCTTGCTAATACCACGGTATCTCGTCCAACGGCAATTACAAGGCTTGTTAGTGAAGAAAGGGAAAGGGGAGAGGCTATTTTTCGTCTTTTAGAATACGGTTCAACAACACATTTATATATTAAAGGTGAACAACCGTCGTTTATGGCAAGATTTTGCGAAACTTTTGACGACGACACCGACCACGTAAAATAATTATGAAAACACTTGGAACTACATTTGATAACGTACTTAATATCGTTAAACAAAAAAATTATTCAATATCTCAAACGTTAAATTTGATGCAACTTAACGGTTACGGCACTATTGATGTTGATTACGATTTACTTGTTAATAATATCGAATATTTGTCACTCATATATAAAAATGGTTTTACAATATCTTCGGTAATTATTAAAAGCAATTTAACTAAAGAGTTAAACGTAATTAAAGAGTTGTGCGCTATTGACTTTTGCTTGCATTATAATTTAAATAATTTAGTTATTTTGTTAGACGATTTTGACGTTTTAGAAAATTCCATTTCTATATTAAAAAAGAATTTAAGAAGAATTGTAAAATACGCCAACAATTTTAACGTAAAAATATCTATCAAAAACTCTTATTCTAAACGTAACGTTTATAGTGAAGAATTACTTTTAGACCTTGTAAAAAGCGTAAAAGGGTTAAATATTAGTTTAGACCTTTTAGCCTTTTATAAGGCAAATAATAAGCCGTTAACTTGTGAAAATCTTTATATAAATTACTTAAATAAAATTTATCTAAACGACCAAATAATAGGTGAAAATAGCCAAGAATACTGTCCGTTATTTAACGGCTCAATAGGTTTGTTAGAAAATTTAAAAAACTTTAAAAAATTAGATAATTCCGTTGATTTTGCCATTTTTTCTATTTTAAAAACTTGTGATTATGAAAACATTTTAGTAAATTCAGCGCTTAACTATATAATGGAGATTAACTATGGACAAGATTAAAAATAACGTATTAATTATTGAAGAAAAACTTAAACAATACAATCCCGTAACCGTTAATTACGGTGAAGATTTAGTTACCGGTTTTGTTAACGATATTAACGGTAGCGATTTAATTATATATTATAAGGAAACCGAAATGATAATGACCTTTGGTTTTCAAAACGCTCATTTTGCTATCGATGACGTAGACTCTTTAATTATACATACCGAAAAGTATTTAACAAGTGAATATTCTTCAGTTGAATTTTTTTCAAAAACAAAAGATTTATTCGGTGGCTCAAGACCGTCTAAATTAGTAGATTTTTCTACGATTGATAAAATAGTTGATTGTTACAGTATGGGCAACGAAAAGGCAAAACAAGGGTTGTACGAGTTTTTAAAAAATACTCCCGTAACTATTAGGGCAATAAATTTTAACAACACGGTAAATAAAGTTGTTAACGTTAGTTATAAAAACAACGAATACGTCGTTGATTTGATAAGGGATTAATATGTTTATAGGTGTTACGGTAAATACTATTGCAATAATAGTTTGCTCAATCGTAGGGCTATTTTGCAAAAAAATTATTAACGATAGAATTGAAAATACGATAATGCAAGCGTTAGGCGTTTGCGTTATGATTATAGGTATAACCGACGCTATAAAGCCGGTAAACGGGGTTGAAGGCGTACTCGTTATGGTAATAAGTTTTGCTATAGGTGGACTTGTAGGGGCTTTGTTAAATATTGAAAAGGGTTTTGATAATTTAGGCAAAAGTTTTGAAAAACTTATTATGAAAAATTCAAAAAATCAAAATAACGGCTCTTTTAGTGAAGGTTTTACGCAAGCGACTATGATTTTCTGCATAGGTGCAATGGTAATTTACGGCTCTATTGCCGACGGACTTGGTAATCCACAAACTTTATTAATAAAATCGGTTTTAGACGGTGTAATGGCGTTACTTTTAACGGTAAAATTTGGTATAGGCGTTGCTTTTTCGGCAATTCCCGTACTTTTAATACAAGGTTCAATTTCGCTACTTTCATTTAGTTTAGGTGACTTTTTAGCAGGTTTTCCTAATTTTATAGCCGAACTTTCTGCAATAGGTGGCGTTTTCGTAACAATGATAGGTATTAATATTTTAGGCATTAAAAAATTACCTATTGCAAATATGTTGCCTGCAATTTTGGGCGCTTGTTTTTATTTGATATTTTAATTATGATTGAAAAAGTTAGAAATTATTTTAAAAATTTAAAAATTGAAGATAAAATCATTGAATTTGACGTTTCTTCGGCTACCGTTGAACTTGCGTCTAAAGCCTTAAATACTACGGGTGGAAGAATTGCAAAATCAATGTCGTTTGATATAAACGGTACTTACGCCGTAATCGTTATGACGGGCGACGTTAAGGTTGATAATTCTAAATTTAAAAGCATTTTTCACACAAAAGCCAAAATGTTGCCGTACGATAAGGTTGGCGAAATTATAGGGCACGACGCTGGTGGCGTTTGTCCGTTTGCAGTAAACGACGGCGTTTTAGTTTATTTAGACCTTTCGCTTAAAAAGTATCCAACCGTTTTCCCTGCTTGTGGCTCGTCAAACAGCGCTTGCGAAATGACTTATTTAGAACTTGAAAAATATTCGACTAATTTTGCTGGTTGGGTAGATATTAGTAAAAGCATTGAATAGTTACGTAAAATAATTGACAAAGTTAATTATATATTATATAATTACAACGTATATTAAAGACTAAGACGAAGACAGGCGTGTTTGTTGTAGTTAAGAGAGGCTCTTTTTGGTGCGATAGGGCTACTACTGATAAAACGATATTCACTTCTAAGTTGCGCCCCGAGTAGTTAAGGGTTGCCGTAGCGTTGCGTTAAAACGATAAGGCATACAATTTGTATGTAAATTAAGGTGGTACCACGGTTTTAAGCGTCCTTTTTAGGGCGCTTTTTATATTTTGATTAATAATTAAAGGTGATAAAATGGAGAATAAGATTAAAGTAATTTTAGAAAATGCTAAACAAGACGTATTAGCGTGCAATTCTTTAAAAGAACTTTACGACGTAAAGGTAAAATACCTTGGTAAGTCGGGTGAAGTTACCGAACTTTCAAAAGGTATGAGGGACGTTCCTAAAGAAGATAGACCTATGGTAGGTAAACTTGTAAACGAACTTCGCAATTCAATTGACGAAGTGTTGCTTGCTCGTGAAACCGTTTTAAAAGAAATCGAAACGCAAAAAGCCTTTGAAAAAGAGGCAATCGATATTACGTTACCAGGTAAAACACAAAATAAAGGTGCACTTCATCCTATAACGCTTATTAAAAACGAGTTAATCGACGCGTTTATCGGTATGGGTTTTGAAGTGTTTGAAGGGCCGGAAATTGAAGAAGATTATTACAACTTTCAAATGCTTAACATACCCCCTGAACATCCGTCAAGGGATATGCAAGACACTTTCTATATAACTAACAATATTTTACTTAGAACGCAAACTTCGGCAGGACAAGCAAGGGTAATGTTACAAAAACAACCACCTATAAAAATTTTAAGTCCTGGTAAAGTATATCGTTCGGACGACGACGCGTCGCACTCTCCAATGTTTCATCAAATGGAAGGTTTAGTTGTTGATAAAGGTATTACGTTATGCGATTTAAAAGGCACTTTAGACGAATTTGTTAAAATTATTTTTGGTAAAAACACTAAAACAAGACTTCGTCCGTCATACTTTCCATTTACCGAACCAAGCGTAGAAGTTGACGTTTCTTGTAGCGAATGTGGTGGTAAAGGCTGTAAACTTTGCAAAGGCACGGGTTGGATAGAAATTTTAGGCGCAGGTATGGTAAATAAAAAGGTACTTGAAGGCTGTGGTATTGATAGTGAAGTATATTCTGGCTACGCTTTTGGTATGGGTATTGAACGTATTGCAATTTTAAAATACAAAATTCCTGATATTAGACTTTTCTTTGAAAACGATATTAGATTTTTAAAACAATTTAAGTAAGGAGAATTAATTATGAAATTACCACTTTTTTGGTTAAACGATTACGTTGATATTAGTGATATAAGTCCAAAAGAATTAGAATCAAAATTATTCTCTTGTGGCTTTGAAGTTGAAGAAGTTATAGAAAACGGCAAAGAAATATCTAACGTTGTAGTAGGCGAAGTTATTGAGTGTGAAAGTATATCGGGAACTCATTTACACAAATGTATGGTTGACGTTGGTAAATACGGCGTATTGCAAATTTGTTGTGGTGCTGATAACGTTAAAGTTGGCATTAAAGCACCTTGCGCGTTAATAGGCGCGTCGGTTTACGACGTTGATAGACAAACTAACGAAGTCGTAGGCACTTTTACGATAAAAGCAGGCAAACTTCGTGGATACGATTCTAACGGTATGCTTTGCTCGGGTTTAGAAATAGGCGTTACTGAAGAAATGTACGAAGGTGCGTCTTACGACGGTTTATTAATTTTAGATAATTCTTTAGAAAACGGTCAAGATATTAAACCTATCGTTGGGCTTGGCGATATTATTTTCGATATAGGCGTTACGGCTAATAGACCAGATTGTCAAAGCATTTTAGGTTTAGCAAGGGAAGTTAGCGCAGTATTAAATAGACCTTTAAAAATGCCTAATTTAGAATACGACGTTTGTGATGACGATATTAACGAGAAATTGTCGGTAGAAGTTTTAGATAGTGAACTTTGTCCACGTTATATTGCGTCATACGTTAGCGATATTAAAATTGAAAGTTCGCCAAAATGGATGCAAAAAAGATTAGCAAGTGTTGGAATTAGGGCGATTAATAATATCGTAGATATTACTAACTTCGTTTTAACTGAAATAGGTCAACCTATGCACAGTTTCGACTATGCTAATTTAGAAGAAAATAAAATTATCGTTAGACGTGCCGACGACGGCGAAAAAATTACAACGCTTGACGATAAAGAATATACTTTAAACAACTCTAATTTAGTTATTTGCGATGGTAAAAAGCCACAATGTATAGCAGGTATAATGGGTGGTAAATTTAGTTCGATTAACGACCAAACTAAAACGGTAGTGTTTGAGTGTGCT
>JAZRCS010000010.1:0-4862 GCA_045659885.1 Christensenellaceae bacterium | reverse complement strand
CCGTAACCCGAAACGCCATCGTAAACGTATTTTGAATCGGTAATTTGTACGGTTACACCTAACGTTATTTTATTAACGCTACCGTTACTATAATTTACTATATTTTCAACGGTGTTTTTTACAGTATTAAGTGGAACTGCAAAGTTTACGTTTTGGTCAACCGTATCGCCTGCATTTGTTATCCCTATAAGTTTACCTTCAACGTTGAAAAGTCCACCACCTGAATTACCTGCGTATAAAGGAGTATCCATACGTAACAAATCGTAAAACCTTACTTGACTATCAAGTTGTAATTGAATTTTTTCACAATCTACGCTAACTATACCTTTTGTAACGCTAATGCCGTTATCTTCGGGGTTACCTATTGCTATTGCCGTTTCGCCTACGTGATAATCTTTAGCAAACTCAATAGCAGTAATATTTTCGTTTACGGCTTTTAAATCGTTAGTTTTTGCTTTAATAACTGCAATGTCGTTTAAAATTGAGCCACCAACGTATTCGCACTCTACGGCGTTTTTACCGTAATCGTAAACGGCGTATCCGTCCGTGCCCGTACCTAATTTAGTAGGGCTTGATTCACTACCGTATAAATAACAAACTATTTTTTTTGCTATATTAGAAGTTGTGTTTGGATTATATTCGTATACGACGTGATAGTTGGTAATAATGTAGGTGTATTCTTCGTTTATACTGTAAATAACGCCCGAGCCTGCCCCTACGCTTTTTACGTTTTTATTGTTAGAAGTTACTATAAATTCCGAATAAAGTTTAACACTTGAAGATAACGCCCTATTAATCGTTAATGCGCTTATATCTACTTCAACGCCTAAATATTTTTTTAAAAATTCTTCGTAAGTTGCATCTGGAAAATCTTGTTTGTATCTATTAAACAATTCTTCAATAGATATTTCGGGTGCGTCGTTACCGTCTTTACCATTAGTTATAGTAAAAGTTGAAGTGCTTCCGTCGGTATAGGTTATGGTATAAGTATCAACTAACCCGTCCGTACTTGTTTTTTCGATTGACAATACGTTAGGTGGATTAACTATTTCAATACAACCAGTAAATATAACCATCGCCATTACTATCGTCAATAATAATACGAGTATCTTTTTAAAGTTCTTTAACATTTTTACTCCTTGCTTTAGTTGTTCGTCTTATATATTTTTACTATTATTTGTAATTATTATGCATTTACGGTTAAAACAAACGACTTGTTATTCAAGCCGTTTATTTTTCGTTAAAATCCTAATCTTGCCTTTTTCTCAAATATAGTTTTAAATTCTTTATCAAGCGTCGACCTTATAAAGTCGTCTTTAGTGAGAACTACTTTATCGCATTTAGCAAGTTGGCATCTCGTTGCGCTCTTTGCCCAAGTTCTTTCAAATAAATTTCTTACGAAACGGGCGTTGCTAAATTGTTTTGAGTTTATTACGCTATCTGGTAAGTTGTCAAAATATTCTTTACTTGCTTTTATAATATCTTCTTCATATTCAAACTTACCGTTAAGCATACTAACGAAAATTTCGTGCAATTGTTCACGAGTAAAGTTAGGGAATTCTAATAAATACGGCATTCTGCCTGCTAAACCTGCGTTACCTTTCATAAGTTTTTCCATATCGTCGGTGTAGCCTGCCATTATTACGACAAAGTCTTGTCTATGATTTTCCATTTCGGCAATTAAAGTATCTAACGCCTCAACGCCGTAATCTTTATTGTTATCGTCACCCCTATATAAAGAGTAAGCCTCGTCGATAAATAATACCGAGCCGTACGCGTCACGACAAATACTTGAAGTTTTCGGTGCAGTTTCGCCTATGTATCTACCACAAAAATCACGGCCAGCGTATTCGTAGAAGTTGCCTACGCTTAAAACTCCCCTTTCTTTAAGAATTTTACCAACAATTCTTGCAACGGTAGTTTTACCCGTACCTGGGTTACCAACGAAACGCATATTTATACAAGGAGCGCTTACGCCATTTTGACTTCTTGAATATTCAATTTGTGATACGATTTCGTTAATACGATTTTTAACGGTTTCAGTACCAACTAATTTATCAAGCATCTCATAGCCCGAAAGTTGGTCAGCAACGTAGTTGTAACATAAAAGATTAGCGTCCTTTTCGTCGATATCGAAAGAAGGATTTTCTTGGTCGCAATTTTTAAGTTGCTTTTTGTAAACGAGTTCCATTACGAGTTTTTCACAAGTTTTAAAACCGTAAAATCTTCCGTCGCTTTTTTCTTCATTTAAGCGTTGTTTGAAAAATCCAAACGCGCTTTCAGTTAAGTTAAAACCGAATTTTTTGCACTTTTTAACGGCGTATTCACAAAGTTCGCTTTCGGTAAACGGTGGAACTTGTATTACTTTAACAAACAAGGTGTCGTTAAGCGCTTGTCTAACAGTTTCAACGATTTCTCTATCAACGAAAGGAATTCTAAAAAATACGATTGCGTTTTGTTTGTTTTTGCTTATAATTTTTAAAATTTCTTTAAATTCGTTACCCTTTAATAAACTTAAATATGCGCTTATATCAAAGCAAACGATTTTCAACTTTTCACCCACGTCGTAGTTAAAAAAGTTTTGAACTATGTCCACGCCTTCGGTAGCGTCTTTTTTAAATTCAACTATTTTTTCAGCAACGTTAGTATCAACGTTAATACCAAGCGAATTTAATAATTTAGCAAATAATTTTAAATAAACCGATAAACCACAACCATTATTGATTGCAAGTAAATAGCATTGATAAAATAAAGTGTTTAAGGTGTTGTTTTTAATAAGCGTAGGAGCGATTTTTTTAGTTTCAAGGCAAAATGCTTTAAATTCATCAGCACCCGTTAAGTGCGTAATTTCTTCTAAAACTTGGTCTACCGTATCAACGCTTTCAGTTTGCGCGTCTTCTTTCTTTTTGCCTAAACTTTGTAAAATTGTTTGAACGCTGTCTTTACCTTTTTGAGTTACGGTTTGAGTGGTTGGCTCGTCAACAGTTTCTTGCTCTTTAGTCGCGCCTTGATTTTTAATTTTATCAACAACCGATGCCATTGAGCCTAAAACTTGGCTAAAAGGTGAAACGTCTTTGCTTTCTTGTTCTTCAGTTAAAGATAATTCTTCGTTTAAAGTAACTTCTACCGTATATAAAGTTTCGTCTAAATCGCTGTATAACGAGTATAGCATTTGACCCACGGCTTTGCTTAAAGCATTTTCGTCCATTTCTTGTTCAAAATAAACGGAAAGTTCGATAGAAGTTAAGGTTTGCGCGTGATGCCTAACGTCTTTACTAATGCGGCAAAACTTGTCGTGAATTCTATCGGTAGGATAATCTTCCCCGTTATAATGATTTTTTGCAATTTTTTCATCTATTGTGATTTTAATTCTATAATACATAGTTACCCCCAAGAATAATTGTATTATACCATAACTTTATCTCAAAGACAACTTTTATAAAAAAAATTAAAAAACATTTTGAGTTTACCTAATTTTTGCACAACTAACTTAATTATAGTTTAAAAAGTTAAACTTTTTTATAAAATTTTAATAAAATGCTGTAAAAATATTTGCGCTTTTTAAAATCTTATGCTAAAATACTTATGCTTTATTACGCGGACATGGCGGAATTGGCAGACGCATAAGACTAAGGATCTTATGAGGGTTCACTTCGTGCAGGTTCAAGTCCTGTTGTCCGCACCAAGTCTTAATAGGTTGAACCTCTTTACTGTAAGAAAGACGTTCGGCCTATTTTGTTTTATGGAAGAGTATGAAAATCTAACAGGAATTTGATAAGATATTAAAAAAGGAGAAAAATTATGAATCATAGTGAAGAAATTAATATTATCATAAAAAAAAGTATACCTTTGGCTGATTGGATGATAAAGGAAAATGGTTCTATAGTATTACAAGAAAAAACCATTACGCAATACCAAAATATTAGAATTTATACAAATAGTAATGAGTTGACATCACATCATAGACCACATGTCCATGTGGATGTTAACGATAAATCGTACCAAATAGCGATAGATGATTCGTTTGATGTTTTATCATCTAATGAAGATAAATTTGCAAGATTTGTTATTAAAACGTTTTTGGCGAAAAATCTAAATGAATATCGTAAAGCTTGGAATGAAATACAATCTAATTATAAGTTTATTATTGATAATGCAGGAAATTATCTTTGCAAATAAAAAAAGGCAGGCGTGCTTGATTGCACACCTGCCGTTATCGTTTTATAATCGGGAAACTAACGACAAACCCGTCCGCCGTTCTTTCTAACTTCTACATTTACTTTTCATTTTTCTATTTCTTAATCGGCGGTAATCTCTATGTTATCATTGAGATTTTTTCGTTTTATTCAGTTGTTTTTGTTTGTTTTCCGTCCATTCCTCGTAGTCCTTTTTGCCTTGCTCGGACAATAGATATTCTCGTATTGCCGGCAATAATACTCTTGCAAGCGACGTTGCTTGATGTTCGGAAAGGTTGAAATCGCTTTGAAGTCGTTTCTTTCTTGCCATTAAAATATGTAAATCATCATTCTCCTATAAAAATTGTTTCCTAAATGGATTCCTCCTTTACACGTCCTCTCGTGTGGTCGTTTTATTTTCTCTTGTCATCTGCGACTTTGTATCTATCATTCGCGTATTATCATTCTAAGTCGCACCAAATCTTAAATAAAACCTTAAATTTTCTATCCGTTCTCGACTACAACGGAATTACTTCGTCCACCAATTTTTCTTCTCGCTCGTGGTGGGCTTTTTCTTTTGCGAAATTACTTCCCGATAGATTTCGGGGTGTTCTTGTTGTAAACGGTCTAACACGGTAAGTGCTATCGAAGTTTTTACCTTGTGTTCTTTCAACTCTTTGTTTTCCT
>JAZRCS010000009.1:0-22973 GCA_045659885.1 Christensenellaceae bacterium | reverse complement strand
AATAATTAAAACACGCTGTTTTGTATTATGCAAAACAGCGTGTTTTTGGTTTTAAATATAATATATAATTTTAATAAGGTCGCAATATATTCTTATTTAGCGTTATAATGAATATTTACTGCGTTGTGTGAGTGTATAAATTTATATAACGCAACGAAAGGACCGATACCGAAAAGTAAACTACCAAGAATATTCCATAATAAGAAATTACCACCACTAATAGTAACTTTTGATACGTTATTTCTAATACCGTATTTGTTCATTCTTTCAGCTGCAGAATACCACCAAATAATAGGATAAATACCAAAAGTAATTAACGTTAATAATAACGTCACTATAAGACCACGAGTAGTTTTACCGTCTTCGCTACAAGTTTCGTTTAATTCAACTGAAACCCTATGCATATAATACAGCGGATAAATACCGAAAGTAATTGCAGATAAAAGGAAATACGATAATAACCCTCTGCTAGTTTTTAATTCTACCATAAACAAATCTCCTTTGTAATAAGATAACATTATTATACAGACAAAAATTGTCTATGTCAACTATTTTAGACAAAATATGTCTATAATTTAATTATGAAAGTAGCATTTTCAAGCAGATTAAAACAGTTAAGACTTGAAGCAAATATCAAACAATTAGATTTAGCAAAAGCCTTAAACACTACTCAAAGACGTATTTCTTATTTAGAAATAGGCAAAATTGAGCCTGACTTAGAAACTCTTTGTTTAATTGCAAATTATTTTAACGTTTCTACCGACTATTTATTAGGGCTACAAGATTATTAGGTTAATCGTCAACAAAATATTAAAATTAAGCACGCCATACTCAACGCAAGTTAAATATGTCGTGCTATTTTTTATTCAACGTTTTTAGTTGCTAAAACTTGCAACGTTTGACCGTCGACAAGATAACAAGTAGTTTTTTTGTCGCTTTCAACAAATCCTACGTAATAATAATTCTTATTTTCATCGTAAAGCAGTCTAATATGTATTTCAGCAATAACTTTATTGCCTTTGAATAATTTATTTATTGTATTTTTATCGTGTTTACTTACGCTTTTTAAAACTTCTTCATAATTTTTAGTTTGCTCAAATAACATTGATTTAACTACTATGCTTTGAGTTTCCGTATCTTTATACAAAGTAATTTCTACTTCTTTTTGCTCGCTAAACTTTTCAACTACCACGTCTAACGTAAACTTATTATTTATAGGATTAAATACAAAATTCCCTTTATATTCTTTACTATCAATATAAAAAGACGCGCTTACCCCGTCAACACTTTGCGTCTTGCCTTCAATTTTAATAATCACGTGATTTTCGATACTGCCTATAAAAGTATCGGCTATAAAAGGATTTTCCCTTTTTTCTTGATACACGGTTAATTTATATTCGTCGTTTTCGCCTATAAAGATATCTTGACGAAGTTGCGATACGTAACACGTTAAATTAACGTCTTTACTGCACGACGAAAACGAAAAAATACTTACTAATATTATTAAAATTACTATACTTATTTTTTTCATTTATGCTCCTACGAATAATATATCCTATTAAATCAAAGAAAAATATATTACTATTATAAAAAATTATATATTTTTTATTGATTTTTTTTAAAGTTTTTGGTATGATTATTTAGGGAATAAAATGAAAAAAGTAATAATTAAATCTGTAATCATAACTTTAATATTAATTTTACTTTTCGTAACGAGTTTTTCTCTCGTCCTTTGCTTAGGTTTTCCTAAAACGGTTTCAAACCTTTCTTTTAGAATAGGTAATTACGATTTAGCAGTAACTTACAGCGAAAAGGCGTATGAAAAAAATCAAACTACCGAAAATTTAGTCGATTTAGTTGAAAAATCTATCGTTGCTAAAAATTATCAAATTAACGGCAAATACGCAGGTCTTCTTCTTGTAGACGAAAATTTTAAAAACGATATTTTACCTAATAAAGAAAACGGCTATTTTAATTATATTGCTAAATTCTACGTAAAATCGCTTTATTCTTTAGGCGATTATCAAAAATGTGTTAAAAGCGCAGTAAATTACACTAACTTTAATAACCGTGATTTAAGCGCTACTTCTACTTTAATTTCACTTTGCGTTGAAGATAATAATAAAAACGTTTTAAATATGCTACTTAGCGAACTTGATTTGCTTGAAAGCAATGAAATTATTGAAGAATATAAATTAAACGTAAATACTATTTTACAAAACTAACTTTAGTTTTGCTTAATATAATGGAGTTTTTATGAAAAAAGAAAGATTAGTTGGTACAGTTTCTCGTGGCATTCGTTGTCCTATTATTAGACAAGGGGACGACCTTGCTAAAATCGTTGCTGATAGCGTTATAAATGCGTCTATTAGCGAAGGTTTTTCACTTAACGACAAAGACGTTATTTCTATAACCGAATCAATAGTTGCACGTGCACAAGGCAACTACGCTACGGTTAAAGATATTGCTACTGACGTTAACAATAAAACAGGTGGACAAACGGTAGGCGTTATATTCCCTATCCTTTCACGTAACCGTTTTGCTATTTGTTTACGTGGTATTGCTAAAGGCGTTAAAAAAGTCGTATTAATGCTTAGTTATCCGTCTGACGAAGTTGGTAACGAACTCGTTAGTTTAGACAAAATCGACGAAGCTGGCGTTAACCCTTATTCGGACGTTCTTTCGTTAGAAAAATATAGACAACTTTTCGGCGAAAACAAGCACCCTTTCACTGGAATTGACTACGTTGATTATTACGGTAGCTTAATTAAAGAATGTGGCGCTGAAGTTGAAATAATTTTTGCTAACCAACCAAAAACTATTCTTAATTATACTGACGTAGTTATTACTTGCGATATTCACTCTCGCAAAAGAACAAAACGCATTTTAAAAGACGCTGGCGCAAAAATCGTTATCGGTCTTGACGATATTTTAACTGCTCCAGTTAGTCCAAACGGTGGCTATAACGACAAATACGGCTTACTCGGTTCAAACAAATCTACAGAAGACAGCATCAAACTTTTTCCAAGGGAATGCATGGATTTGGTTTTAGAAATTCAAAAATTAGTTTTTGACGCAACGGGTAAAAAAGTAGAAGTTATGGTATACGGCGACGGCGCGTTTAAAGACCCCCAAGGTAAAATTTGGGAACTTGCAGACCCTGTCGTATCACCTGCTTTTACAGACGGACTTAAAGGAACTCCTAACGAACTTAAACTTAAATATCTTGCCGATAACGACTTTAAAGATTTATCTGGCGACGAACTTAAACAAGCAATTTCAAACAGTATCAAAACAAAAGATGATAATTTAGTTGGAAATATGGCGTCTCAAGGCACTACTCCAAGACAACTTACCGACCTTATCGGTTCGCTTTGCGACTTAACAAGTGGCTCTGGTGATAAAGGAACGCCTGTCGTTTTAGTTCAAGGATATTTTGATAATTACACAAATTCTTAAAGGAGATTAATTTATGTTACCTAACGTTCGTCCTGAAAATATGGAAAGAATTACTACTAACGCTTTAGCAAACGCTTTTATCGACGAGCAAGTTGCTTTGATTAAAGAACAAGTCGGCGATAAGAAGGTTTTACTTGCTTTATCTGGTGGCGTTGATTCTTCGGTAGTTGCTGCCCTTTTAATTAAGGCTATCGGTAAAAATCTTGTTTGCGTGCACGTAAACCACGGTTTATTAAGAAAAGGTGAGCCTGAACAAGTTGTTGAAGTTTTTCAAAACCAAATGAACGCAAATTTAGTTTACGTTGACGCTGTAGACAGATTTTTAGATAAACTTGCTGGTGTTAGCGAACCAGAACAAAAACGTAAAATTATAGGTGGCGAGTTTATTAGAGTTTTTGAAGAAGAGGCAAGAAAACTCAATGGTATAGACTTTTTAGCGCAAGGCACTATCTATCCAGATATTTTAGAAAGTGGTCCTGTTAAAGCGCACCACAATGTTGGTGGTCTTCCAGACGATTTACAATTTGAACTTGTTGAACCTATTAGACTTTTATACAAAGACGAAGTTAGGGTTGTTGGTAAAGCATTAGGCTTACCAGATAATATGGTTTATCGTCAACCTTTCCCTGGTCCTGGTCTTGGCGTGAGATGTCTTGGCGCTATTACTAAAGACCGTCTTGAAATGGTTAGAGAATCTGACGCTATTTTAAGAGAAGAATTTGCTCGCTGTGGCTTAGAAGGCAAAGTTTGGCAATATTTTACTTGCGTACCAGATTTTAAAAGCGTTGGCGTTAAAAACGACCAAAGGGCTTACGAATATCCAGTTATTATAAGAGCAGTTAATACGATTGACGCTATGACTGCTACCGTTGAAAACGTGCCTTTTGACGTTTTACAACTTATTACAAACCGTATTTTAACCGAAGTTAAAGGCGTTAACAGAGTTGTTTACGACTTAACTCCAAAGCCATGTGGCACTATTGAATGGGAATAAAAATTTAGCACAAGTTTTTACTTGTGCTATTTAAAAAAGTTTTTATGGAAAAAATTGAAAGTTTTTGTATTAATCATTTAAAATTATATAAGGGTTTATATCTTTCAAGAAAAGATACTTTTAACGGCACGGTTATTTCTACTTTCGACCTTCGTATGACTGCACCTAACCGTGAGCCACCGATTGACGTAAGCGCCCTTCATACCATTGAACATTTATTTGCTACTTATTTAAGAAATTCCGTAAGTAAAGATAAAATCGTTTATTTTGGACCTATGGGCTGTCGCACGGGTTGTTATTTAGTTATTGAAGGCGATTTAACGCCTAAAGACGTATTCCCACTCGTTATTTCTTGTTGCGATTTTATTCTTACTTTTAAAGGTAAAATCCCCGGCGCTACTAAAAAAGAGTGTGGCAATTATAGCGAACAAAATTTATCGCTTGCAAAATTATATATTAAAGAGTATAGAGAAGAACTTTTAATACATAAAAGATTTAATTACAGTAAATAATTATAAATTTTAATTAAATAGGCGTTAATTATGGATAAAATTAATATTAGTTGTATTTTTTGTGGTGAGACGTACAAAGAAGATTTATCTAATAAAGAAACCGTTTGTCCAAAATGCAAACAAAGTTTTGAAACGACAAAAGGTTCTAAGTATTATAAAGGACTACAAAAAGCACAAAAACAAGATAATAAAAAAATAATAACCGAAACCTTTAATCAAATTGATTTACTTTTAGATAAGGCGCAATATTATTTAGATAACGAAAAGTACGAACAATGCGAAAATACTTTAAATAAATTGCTTGAACTGAACGATAAAGATAGACGTATTTATCTTTTATTTTTATATTCAAAAACAAAAAACTTAACTGATTTAAAAGATAAAACGCACTACCCTTATTTAGAAAAGTTAATAGAATTATCTAATCCCGAAGAAAAAAAGCAAATTAAAAAAACATACTCGGTTTATTATAAAAAAAGCAAATTAACCGATGAAGAACTTGAACTTTATAATGATAATTTATCGTCAAAAAAGAAAAGTAATCTTGAAAAATCTTTAAAAGACGGAATTCCTACTCACTACGAAAACGCCCGTAAAATTAAGGTTTACAGCGTGCTTTCAATATTTAACGCAGTTGTTTTCGTAGCGCTTGTCGTTTTATATTTAGCCCTTTCAATCGACGTATTATTGTACGTAGCAAGTGGCGTTTCGGCTTTACTACTTGGCTGTATATTAATGTCAATTAACTTAAAACCTAAAATTAGTTTATACGACGCCGTTTTAGATTTTTACGACAATTTTGATAGTTTTAATTTAAAACCTAATCAAAAATTATTAGTTATAAAAAAACTTTCGACAATTTGTGAAATCTTTTTAAATAACGGCTCAAATTACTCGTTAAAAACAAATGCTTATCTTTTAATAAGCGAACTTATTACCTTTGATAATGAAAAAGTTAATGAATTTATACTAAAATATAAGGCTTTTTCAAAATATATTACAAAATAAAAAGTTGTAGCGACTGCTACAACTTTTTTAATTGATTGTGTATTTATAAAGTTCGTTTTTGCTAATTCCACGCTCTTTAGCAACCTGCTTTAAAGCGTCTTTTTTACTCATGCCCCTTGATATGTAAAGGTTAATATGTTCTTCAATAGTTAAAAGCGAAAATTTATCGTCTTGTTCGCCGTAAGTTTGGTTGCCTTCGACTACGATAACGAACTCGCCTTTCGGCTCGTCAATTTGGGCGTTTTTTAGGGTTGATATATAAACGCTTTCGTGTATTTTTGTAATTTCTTTAACTACGCTTACCTTTCTATCGCCAAACGCGTCGTATAAATCCTTTAAGTCTTTATTTATATCGTGTGGAGCGCTATAAAAAATTAGCGTTTCTTCATAATCTTTTTTAGATTTTAAAAGACTTTCACGAGCCTTTTTCTTTTCGGGTAAAAATCCTATAAAAACAAATCTTTCTGCGCTTAAACCCGATAATATAAGGGCAGAAACAAACGCAGTGCCCGACGGAATTACCGTGTAATCAATTCCCATTTCCCTTAAAGTTTTTGAAAGTATATTACCTGGGTCTGATATTATAGGCATACCAGCGTCGCTAATAACGGCGATATTTTTGCCTTGATTTAAAAGTGATATTATTTGTTCAACTTCTTTCGTTTCATTGAATTTATGAAAAGATATAAGTTGTTTTTTAATATTATAATAATTTAATAACTTTAAAGAGTGGCGCGTATCTTCACAACAAATTAAATCGACGCCACTTAAAGTTTCTAACGCCCTTTTAGATATATCACTCATATTACCTATAGGCGTTCCTACGAAATATAACATACTAATCCCCGTTTACTACGTTCTCTAATATTTTAAGTTGTGGTTTACAACCTTTTACACCTTCAACTAAAAACAAATATGGCTTTAAATTGCGCTTTGTTACAACGAATTGAATTTTAGTAGGCTCAATTTTACACTCACGCATTTTTAAAATTAAATCGGTAAAACGCTCGGTACGTTGACACATACAAAGCCTGCCACCAAACTTTAGTTTTTTGCTTGCTACTTCAATAATTTCTTCTTGAGTTACGGTTACTTCGTGACGACAAATCGCCAAATGATTATTGCCGTTTTTTTCGCCACTACCTGCCTTTTTATAAGGTGGATTGCAAAGTATTAAAGAATATTTTTCATTATACGACTTGTCCAACTCTTGCAAAGGTTTATTGATAACTGTAAAAACGTCTTGTAAATTATTGTACTCAACCGTTTTTTGAGATAAATTTGCTAAACTTTGTTGAATTTCGATTAAATCAACGCTTTTAATATTTTCATTTAAAGCGTAGTAATGTATACCGACTATTCCACTACCACTACAAAAATCGGCAACGACTTCACCCTTTTTATTGCTTGCAAATTTACTTAATAAAACTGCGTCGCTTGTAAAACGGTAAAGTTCAGTGTCTTGATATATTTTTAAATTTTTTAAACAAATATCTTCTAAAACTTCCAAAATAACCCCTTATAAAAAAAAGTGGCAACGCCACTTAATTTTATTCTTCTTCAACTATTGCTTCAACAGGACATTCGCTTGCGCAAGCGCCACAAGAAAGACAAGCGTCTTTATTAATAACGTTTTTATCTTCGCCAGAAGAAATTGCTTCAACAGGACAAATGCCTAAACAAGCGTCACATTTTATACAAGTATCTGTAATTTTAAAAGCCATAATTATACCCTCACTTTTTACAATTTATGTTCATATGCTTTATTTTAGCACATTATTTTTGATTTGTACAGTATTTGACAAAATTTTTAATTTTCTTCATCTGCGCCGTCGTCGTCATTGTCGACTACGTCCTTTTTGTCAAATTGAACGTCCGAAAGTTTATACTCGCCGTAAATAACACTACCGTCTTTTTGCACTGTTTTAGTTTTTACTAAAAGTTTTAACATATTGTTAGAAATTACCGTTGCTTTTCCGTCGGGAGTAGTAACTTCACTACCTACTTTAGGCATTTTTTTGTACGCTTCTTCGTACGGCTCGTTTTCGTATTCTAAACAACACATAAGTTTACCACAAAGTCCACTAATTTTAGTAGGATTAAGCGATAAGCCTTGACATTTAGCCATTTTGATACTTACCCTTTTAAAGTCGGGTAAAAAACTTTTACAACAACATACTCTACCACAAGGAGCAATTCCACCTAATAGTTTAGCCTCGTCCCTAACGCCTATTTGGTGAAGTTCAATTCTTTGTTTAAGTATTACTGCAAGCGATTTTACAAGTTCCCTAAAATCTATTCTATTTGGAGCAGTAAAGTAAATTATTACTTTAGAGTCGTCAAACGGAAATTCTGCGTCAACTATTTTCATATCGAGATTATGCTTTGCAATCTCTTTTTGTGCAGTTTCTATAACCCAAGGAATTTTATCTTCGTGTTGTCTTACCTTTTCAATATCTTTTTTGGTTGCAAGCCTTAAAATAGGCTTTAAAGGTGATATTATATCTTTATCGTCGACTTCCTTAGGACCAGATAAAATAACGCCGTATTCAACGCCTCTTGCAGTTTCAACTATTACTTTATCGTCTTTTTTATAATCTTTATTTTCAGGGCTAAAATAATACAATTTACTTGAGTGATTAAATTTTACCCCAACAACTTTTGCCATTTATGTTTACCCTCCAACACGCCAAAACAAATACTATCGCTAATTGCGCTAACGTTCACGTTAAAGTGGATTGATTTTTCTGCCCACGTTAATTTATCACTTATATAAATTAGCGCGCCTTCACTATAAATTTGGCTTAATTTTACGATTTTTTCACTTGCTTTTGTGTTTTTTGTTAATTTGTATCTTAAAATTTCGTTTACTATTATTGAAAAAATTTGTATAAAATCACGCAAATTTTCTTTATTTACTTGACTACTAAACTTGTAGACCATATTGCTTTTTTCAAGGTTTAAAAGTATATCGTAAACTAAATTTTCAATTTCTTCAACTTGATTATCAGAAATTTTTAAAAGTGCCTCGCCTATCCTGCCTTGCGACGCCGAAACGATAAACGATAGGTCTTTTTCTATGTCAAAACACTTTAAATAATCTTCTACAACGCTATCATTAAACGGCTCGATTACAACCGTTTTAACCCTTGATAATACGGTAGGTAATAATGAATAAGTCGTCGTTGCAAATAAAATAATATGAGTGTTTTTAGGTGGCTCTTCTAAAGTTTTTAATAATTTGTTTTGCGATTGCACGTTCATTTCTTGCGCATTTAATAAAACGAAAAGTTTTTTATCACTTTCAAGTGGTTTTAAATAAGATTTTTGAACTAAATCGTCTATATCGGCAACCTTAATTTTCTTGTCTTGTGGATAAAAAATTACGTCGCTATAACTTTTTTTGTCAATTAAAGAACAAGCACGACATTTATTACAAACGTCGTCCGTTTGACACGATAAAAGTTTAGTAAAAATTAAAGCGTAGTCGTTAAGCATAATACTATCGTCGCATACTAATAAGTACGCGTGCGATAAAGTGCCTTTTTCTTTGTCGGCCTTTATAACTTTATATGCGTTTGTATTTTTTATAATTTCTAATAACTTTTCGCTTGCCTTCAATTTTGCCACCTAACAAGTTAAAAAACTTGCTTTTCTTCTAAAACTTTTACTATTTTATTATGAGTTTCAAATTTCGTTCCACTACAATCTATCATTAAAAATCTATCTTCGTATTCTTTTGCAGTAGTTAAATAGCCTTGATATACTTTTTTGTGGAATTCTAAACCCGATTGCTCAATTCTATCGTCTTTATCCATACCACCCTTTCTTTTAAAAGCGTCTACGGGATTTATGTTTAAAAATACGGTATAGTCAGGCATACAGTTTTCTACGGCGTAAGCATTTATATTTTTAATATACTCAACGCCTAATCCCCTTGCGTGCCCTTGGTAGGCAAAAGAAGAATCGATATATCTATCACAAAGCACGAGTTTGCCTTCGTTTAAAGCAGGTAATATCTTTTCTTTGATAAGTTGAGCCCTTGCCGACGCATATAAAAGAGCCTCACACTCGTCTGTCATTTTAACGTTTTGGGCATCTAAAATTATATCCCTAATTTTTTCGGAAATTTCCGTTCCACCCGGTTCACGAGTAAAAACGTAATCAATATTCCTTTTTTCTAAATATTCTCTAAACATAGATAGTTGCGTTGATTTACCACTACCCTCGCAACCTTCAAAAGTAATAAATTTACCTTTCATTTTTCACCTTCGTATTAATCAAGTAACGTCGTGTATGTTTTTATTATAGTATTTATTACGGCAAGCGCCTCGTAATGCAAATCACCCGACGCTTCATAGTTGTCACCAACTACTAATAAGACGTTTTCAAGCGTACTTTCGTACTTATCGTCACCTAAATCTTTTAATCTTGAAAATGAGTTTGCTAAATTTTTATCATTCCTTCTATAAACGTTAAGTTTTGATAAATCAATAGCGTAATAACCTTCTTCTATCAATTCGCCGTCTTGGTTTTTTAACTGTTCTTCTTTGTATAAAATATCGTAGTTTTTAAAAATATATCTTAATTTAGTAGCATTTTCTTTTATAGCAGTTATTCTTAAACACTCTAATTCTAACCCTTCAAAATAATTTTTATCGCTCCAAAAACGTGAGTCCTTTCCCCTTTCCTTTGCAAAGTAAACTTTAACTTTTTCTTTATCTAACTGCCCGTTATTATAAAATTGATTAGCAAAATTTAAGGCTTCGTCGACGTAAGAAGTTAATTCTTGTGCATAAAAATTAGTTATATGAACTTTGTATATCGACGTTTCAGATGCATCGGCACATAAAAGCACGTCGTCGTTGTACGCTTGCTTATACGTGTGCATTAAAGACGATGCCGTATGTTGCTCTCCAAAAGAAAGATAATAATAGTCTACTTTTAAAATATCGTATGAAAAGCCGTAGTCATCTACCTTACGATTATCAACGTCTTGCAACAAAGTTTTCCCCTCGGCACTTACGGTGACGTCGCTATCTACCATTAAGGTAAAAATTTGAGCATACGAAGGCCTTGGCGAAGTTATTTGTAAAACGAGCGCCACCGCTATTACGATTGCAACCGTACAAAGCACCATTTTCCAAAAATCGTAGCTTATAAAATTTTTAAACCTTTTAGAAGTAATTTTATTGTTCATTTATATACCTTAAAAAACGGAGCGTTGCTCCGTTTTAAATCAACCTAAAATTTGAGTAATTTTAACTTGATAACTTGCACCCTTAGGTGGCACAACCGTTACGATATCGTTTACCGAACAACCTACAACTGCGCTACCTAATGGAGATTCGTTAGAAATTTTACCTTCAAAAAGTTTTGCTTCGGCAGCACTAACAAGGGTAAAATCAAAACTTTCACCGTCAATTTCACAAGAAAATTTAACGCCTACTTGAATATTATCGCCTTTGTTTACTACAACTACTGCCCTTTTTAAAATTTCTTCAATTTCAAGTTTTTCCCCTTCCAACTTACCTAACTCTTCTCTCGCAGCGTGATATTCGGCGTTTTCAGATAAATCACCTTGTTCTTTTGCCGTTTTAATTCTTAACCTAACGTCTGGCATAAGAACGTTCACAATTTCGTTAAGTCTGTCTTCTTTTTCTTTTTTCCCTTCTGCAGTAAGGGGAATTAATTTGTTATTTTCCATTATACACTCCTAATATATCAATGTCTTATACGGTAACCGAAACCACAATTCTTTTCAATTTGTTCAGTACCGATAGACTCACCGTTTTCTGGGAATTTTTCCATTCCGTAACGATACATAAGTTTATCGATTAAATAGTACGCTGTAACAACGTCTTCAAAAGTATTAACTTTAAGCATTGCAGGCGTATCAACGAAGTTTTTATCGTATCCAACAAATTCAAGACCTTCTTGTTCGGCGTTAAGCGCAAGGTACACGAAAATTTCTTCGTCTTTTTTAAATATTTTAAGAATCATTTTATTGTCGTTAATTCTTGAAACTTCTTTAGTAGTTGACGCAGAATAGCAAAGTACGTTTTGTCTTAAAATTTTGTAATAGTCAACTGCAGTAGTTGCAACTTGGTCGTTTTTAACAAAGAAAGCAAATCCCGACCTTCTTGCTTTTGAATCACTTACAGTACGAGTTACGTTAATTAAATCTGTTTTAATTAAGTTGTTTAACGTCATTGTTTCTTTGATAAGAGCAACTGCTTCGTCGTAATCGTCTTGATTTTTAATAGTCTTTCTACAAGGAACAATACTAAATTGAGCTTCGGTATATTTTTCAACTTGATAGTTCTTTTCTAACATTAACGCAGGGTCGATTGCAAGATATAAGTTGATAACACCGTCTTTTTCAAACATTTCGGCAACGATTTGTTTTCTGTATAAACCGAAATCGTTAAAGGCTTTTGCCCTTGAATAACTAAGCATTTCAACCCTTAAATCGTCATACAAGTCACCGATAGACGCATCAACGATATGCTCGATTTTTTCTTCTTGAATAGTTGGTTGTTTAAAACTAATTTCAACTTGTGGTTGTTCATTAACTTCTTCACCTTGTTGACAAGTAGTTTGATTTTCTTCAACGCTTTGTGCAATAGGCGCAGTTTCTGTAGTTGGTTCTTCAACTTCTACTTGAGGTTTAACTTCTTCAACTTCGGCTTCGGCAACACAATCATCAAAACAAGCGTATAACGTTAACGCTTTTTTAGAAAGCATTTTGTTTGAAGAATATTGATTTACGCCACCCATATCGGTAAACCAACCGACAAAGTCACTACCTTCTTTAACCGGATTAACAGGAAACTTAATTTTCTTTTTGTATTTTGCTTTTGTTTTAGCGTATACTTGACCGTCAACGATAAAGGTAATCTTCTTTTTCTTCCTACCAAAGATAAGTTTTAAAAGAATGCATAAAACGATAAGTATTAAAAGATTAAAAATAATGAAAAATGCAACTTCGTAACTCATAAAAGATATATTAAGTTTTTCCCATAATGGTTTAAAGTAAGCAACAACAAACGGCTCTAAAACTTCAATAATTTTTTTGCCTACTGGATTTTCTTTAGCAAAAGAAAATACTCGGTCTAATAAATTGATTATAAATTCTAAGACTTTTAACATAATTCCCCCTATACTATAAATTATTATACGATATATATGTGTAATTTTATAATTTTTATTATTTATAATACTATAGTATTATTATATTAACATACTTTTTGATTTTTTACAATGGTTTGCCGATATTTTATAAAAATATTTTTATAAAAACCTAATTTTTTAAAAAATCTGCGCTTAACGCAAGAAAAAAGGCTTTGCTAAATAACAAAACCTTTTTAAATGTGTGTTTTTATCAATTTTTTAACCAAAAAATGGCGTTTTTCAAACTATAGGGCGATTTTATTCGGTTCTTAACGCTACAACTGGGTCTTTTTTAGACGCGCTTCTTGCAGGTATTAAACCAGAAATAGACGTTAATAAAATACTTAATATTATCATAGTAATTGCATCGCCAAACGGCAACATTGCTAAATTATTTATTTTTATTAACGAGTATAGTATAGAGTTAACTATAGCAGATATGCCGTAAGTTATGCCTATACCTATAAGCCCAGAAAGTAAACCTAAAATAAAAGTTTCAGCCATAAACAAGTTGCTTACGTCTTTCTTTCTTCCACCAAGTGAACGAATTACGCCTATTTCTTTTATTCTTTCAACAACCGAAACGTAGGTTATAATACCTATCATTACCGTAGAAACAACTAAAGATATCGAAGTAAAGGCAATTAACGCGTAAGATATAATATCTATCATTTGATTGATTAAAGATATAACTAATTCTAAAGTATCGGTGTAAGTAACGCTTAATCTATCGTCTTTAACAATGGTATTACCGTTAAACGTAATATCTCCGTCGTCGTTCCAAGCGTCTAAATAATCGGTAACTAAGTTCTTATTATCAAAGTTTACGGGGTATATCGTTATCTCGTTTGCAAGCGAATTTCCACCTATAGTGCGAATAACGGTGTTTTTTATAGATTTTGCATCTATTGACCCACTAATAATTGCATTAGTTGAAACAAAAGTGACACTACCTTCGTTATTATAATCTACACCTAAATAATTAAATGAATATGAATAAGTAGCCAACGTTCCTACAGTCATAATATTCAATTTATTAGTTTCGCTTTCCGTTAAATTTTCAAAATATTTAATAATTGAAGTATCTTGTAATTTTTCTTGCTCGTTAACTGTAAGCACGTAGTCGTTAAGCGCTTTAGTATAATATACGCCTGAAGTCATACAACCGTAAGATATATTATCGTTAGGAATTAAAATTCCAACTACTTTTAAAGGTAAGCCTTGTTTATTAGTCTCGTGCTCGTAATTAAACTTTTTTAAACTAATTGCAGTTGCAGGCGATTTTTCACTATAAATTTGATTGTTTGAATAGAAGGTAAATTTATGCGAAAGTAAAGTGTCGTAATCAAAATATTCAACGTCTAAATCTTTATTATGAAGGTTAGAATTTGAAATATCGTATATTAAATTTAAAAATTCTTCGTCAGTATAATAACCAAGCATTGCAAGTAAAATATCAAGCATTTGCTCGTTTTTGTCAAGTACAAGCATAATTTCGTCTTTTTCGGTTGCTATTTTGCCGTGTACTTTATATTGAGAATTGATATAATCTTGATTTGACGGTGCTTGCTCAAACGACGGAACTATTTGTTTAACGAATTGCGACGCATCAGAATAATCGGTTTTTTCTAATATTGCCATATACTTAGTAATAAGTGAAGAAACCGAAGTATTTTTAGCAGTTGCCGTTTTATTATCTTTATATTCAGTATAAATATTGTTTGAATAATCTATACCGTAATCAAAAATCATATCAGTATAGCAATCAGTCGGCATTTGTTTAACGTATTCAACGTACTTATCAGTAATATCGTTTTTAATAAGTATATCTTTTAAGTTAGTCGAAGTCGTTGCGAGATATTCAAGCATAGAATTTATATAAACCTTATTAGGATTTTTTATAATTTCTTTCTTGCTTGACGTATCCATCATTTTAGTTAAGGATTTTAAGTCGTAAGTTTGCTCGGTTATCGTTATAGGGTTACCAGAAAGCATATCGTCTTGCATTGATGCTACGTAGTTTTTAATACCTGCCGAAAAAGCCAAAACGAGCGAAACGCCTATAATACCTATTGAGCCTGCAATACCAACTAAAACCGTTCTTCCTTTTTTAGAAAAAAGGTTTTTAAGCGAAAGCATAAACGCCGTAAAATAAGACATTTTTGCCTTTTCTTTTTGCTTAGTTTTAGATTTTCGTTTGTTTAACTCAAACTCTTTAACTTCTTGCTCCCTTTCTTTTAACTCGTCTTCTATCGTGTACGGCATGCTGTCACTTTGAAGTTCGCCGTCTAATAACTTAACTATCCTCGTTGAATATTTTTCGGCAAGTTCAGGGTTATGAGTTACCATTATAACAAGTCTTTCTTTAGAAATTTCTTTAATTAATTCCATAATTTGAACGCTTGTAACGGTATCTAAAGCACCGGTAGGCTCGTCGGCAAGCAAAATTTCGGGGTCGTTTACAAGCGCCCTTGCTATTGCAACACGTTGACATTGACCACCAGAAAGTTGATTAGGCTTTTTATTATATTTATCGCTTAAGCCTACCCTATCAAGCGCATTTTTTGCCTTTTTTATACGTTCTTCCTTGCTATAGCCCGATATTGTTAGGGCAAGTTCAACGTTTTGAAGTACAGTTTGATGTGGAATTAAGTTGTAACTTTGAAATATAAAGCCTATTCTATGATTTCTATAAACGTCCCAGTCCCTATCTTTATACGACTTAGTGCTTTTGCCGTTTATAACTAGATCACCCGTTGTATAACGGTCAAGACCACCTATTATATTTAAAAGAGTAGTCTTTCCACAACCAGACGGTCCTAAAACGGACACAAACTCGTTCTTCCTAAAATTTAGGCTTACTCCCCTTAGTGCGTGAACTTTTTGATTACCAACGACGTAATCTTTTACAATGTTTTTAAGTAATAACATATAACTCCTTATAGATTAAGAATAATAACATATAAACGCAAAAATGTCAAATTATTTATAATATGCTAATAAAAATACAAAAATATAGTGACGTGCAAAATTGCACGTCACTATTTAAGTTATTACATTAAAAGTACGCCTTCAGTAGTATCAATTACTTTAAATATATTAACTTCTTTCCCCGTAATAGCATCAATATAAATATAATATACGTCGTCGTTTCTTTTTCCACTAAATTCATACGCTAAAACTTCTTTATCTTGTCCTTTAGGAATAATTGCAAGCCTTGAAGTTTCTATTTTAATTTCTTGGCTTACCTTTTCCGTTGCCGAATTTAAAGAAATTGAAGGATTTTCAAGTTTCCTATCCGTATGGTTAGAATAATAGGTTTTACCTTCCATACCCGAAACAACGCCCCTTTCACGGCATACGTTTATTTTGATTAAATCGCTATAACAAATAACTCCGTCTACTAAAGATGCAAAATTAAAAGTTAAAGTATATTCGCTTTGACTTCTCCAAACGGCTTTCATGTTTTCTAAACCTAATTCTTTTAAAAATTTAGTAGCAATTTCTTCACAAGAATTAACGTCGTAGTTGTTTTTATTACAGCCTTTATAATGGTTAAATTCTATAATTTTTCCACCTTTTTTAGAAACTGACGCATCAAAACGTGTTCCGTCTTCTGTAAACGCTTCAAAGTTAAAGGTTTCAATAGCAACTCCAACCGTTTCCCCAACTAAATTTATTTCTTTTAAATTATAACTTGAGAAGGTTGTTTTTAATACTTGTTCTGCATCCATTTTAGATATTTCGCTTAAATTTTCAAGGGCTTTTGCTTTATCGTTATTAACGTTGTCCGAAAAAGCACCGTCGTAAATTAGCGTTGGATAAGTTACGATATTTGATTCCATCTCAGTAAATTTTGAAATGATTAAATTATCGTTTTTGCCTTCAAACAAAGTCTTAAATGAAAATTTTTCATCAATTTTTGAAGAAAGTTCGTCTAATTCCTTTTTTAAATATGCGTTAACTTCGTACATAGTATTAAGCGTTTCTTTTTCATTTTTAGTAATGCTTTCACCTTCAATAAGTTTATAGTTAAGCATTTTAGAAAAATCACCGACTTGATTTAAAAATTTAGTAGTATTATACTTAGTTTCGTCTTGTAAGCAAAGCATCGTTAAGTTGTCGGTTGCTAAAGTACTTTGCACTCTTATATCGCCAAGTAAACGTTGTTGTTCTTCACTATCGTTTGAAACGATTAGTTTAGATAAATTAACGTCTATACTGTCAACACACTCGACAAGGTCGTAGAAATTTCGTCTTGCTTGTACGTCGTACGCCATAGCGCCGTCAAATGGTGTAAACACCGTCATCAAAAGTAATGATGCTAAAATTATTGATATTGCCGATAACGATACGACGGCTGCAACCCAACCACCTACGCCTTTATTATTCTTTCTTTTTTCAATTCTTTCTGCCTGATTTAAACGCCTTTTTTCACGTCTTTCTTCACTTTTAACAAGTCGTTTTTGCTTTTTGTCTTCAAGCATTTTCATTTTGAGCGCGTGCCTTTGTTCTCGTTTTTGTCTTTCACGCTCTTTTCTTTCTTGATTTTTAACGTTTTGCGATTTTTCTTTTTCCTTTTTTGCTTGAAGTCTTCTTTGTCTTTCAAGTAATATCTTTTCGGCTTGTTCTTGACGAGATATTTGCGCATTTGGATTACTTTGTTTTGCGATTTCTTCTGTTTTATCTATTGCACTGTTGTTGTTTCTATTTTCTTCCATATCTTTTACCTACTTTGCAAACACGTGATTGCCTATCGTAATAACAGTTGGTCTTGAATAAATCCACTTGCTAGTTGCGATTTTAGGGTTGTAATAATAAATACAACCGTTAGTTGGGTCCCAGCCGTTTAAAGCGTCTTTTGCAGCCGATATTGCGCTTTGCGACGGCGAATAATTTATTTGTCCGTCGTTTACACAAGTAAACGCGTACGGTTGATAAATTACACCCGATATCGTGTTTGGAAAAGATGAACTTTTAACCCTATTTAACACGACTGCGCCTACTGCAACTTGTCCTTTATACGATTCTCCCCTTGCCTCTGCGTTTATTAGTTTTGCTAAAAGATATAAGTCTTGATTACTTGTAGAAGAATTTTGACTACTTCCACCAGATAGCATAGATTCCGTAATACCCATTGCTTTTAGCGTTTGATTGCCTATGATGCCATCAACGGTTAACTTGTTATTACGCTGAAATTTGATTACTGCCGATTTTGTTTTCGAGCCGTATATTCCGTCAACTGCACCCGTATAGTAGCCCCAATTTTTTAGTTTTTGTTGCACGAGTTTTATATCACTACTTGAACTTTTTGCATTAATAATTGCAGTTTGTTCGTAATAATCTTGCGCTACAACTTTACTTGTTATAAACATAACGCTACTTGTTGCTACAACGGTAATTAAGAATATTAACATACCCGTTTTTAAAGATTTTTTCATAACTCACTCCTTTTATAATTAAAAGCAACCTAATTATTTTTAAAATTTTGTATTACCTGCAAAATTTTAGATTTATAAACTATATTGCTTTCGTTACCTATAAAACATAAAGGAGGATAAACTACGCACCACCAGTTGTCGCCTTCAGCCTTTCCAAGTTCGATAACGACGGCGTCGTAAAATCCTTCTTCTAAAGTAAAGTCTTCGTAAACCCTTGTTGGAAACTTTTCGTTTCTAATCGCTATATTACTACTGTAGTTAAACCCTTTTTGCTCAAGTAATAAATCAATTTTGTTTTCTAAAATTTCTTTATTTTCGGTTAAGACTTTTTCGGCTTGCTCTTTAGTATTACACTCTGCTATAAACGGAGTTAAATACTCAACAGCCAAACTTTTAACCTCATACTTTACGTTTTGGTCTATTTCACTATTAGAATTAGCACGGATATGGATGCGAAGATACTCTACGTAATTATTAGAATTATTTACTCCTACTATCGCTATTAAAGTTAGTATGCCGATTAGTAAAAAACTTATGCATAACTTTTTCAAAATAAAAAACCCCCTAAATGAAAGATAATTACAAACTAATTATCTACCATTTAAAGAGTTTTTAAACTATAATTTTTTTATTTTTTATCTTCGTAAGAATAAACGCCTGCCAACTTTTCAATTAAGGGTATTCTTTTAGGATTATACGTTTCTAAAAGTTCCACGCTTTTACCAAATTTCTTTTTCAAACGAGAGTATGCCCAACTTGCCATTTCATAACTATCGTATAAACTAAATACCGTACTACCACTTCCCGTCATACCGTAAACTGAAGGACTTAATTTTTCAATTTCTAATAAATTTTCTTCAATTTCTTTATTTAAAGAGATTGCAGGTTTTAATAGTGAGTTGCCAGCGTGATTTGAAAGCAAATCAAAGTCACCGTTTAAAATTGCCTTTTCAACTTTATCAATATCGATATTGTCGTTTGTTTGCTCAATTTGGTCAAATGCTAAAAAACAATCTTTAGTATTAACGCCCGATTTTGCGTAAATTAATATAACGTAATATTTTAAATTGGTATCGTAAAAAGTAACCTTTTCACCCCTACCTTTAAGCCGAGCAAAGCCACCTTGAAGAAGGTAAGTTGAATCGCTACCTAATTTAGTTGCAATATCAGTAACGTCGTCAGTAATTTTAAATAAGGCTTTTAAACAGTTTAGCGTACCTGCTATATCACAAGACGAGCCCCCCATACCACTACCTGATGGAATATTCCTTTCAATATCAATATTAACCCCACAAGTAGAATATTTATCAATAAAGGCTTTGCACGCTTTATACGCGTTAGTTTGCTCTTGAATATAATTATTTTCTGCGTATTTACCGTAAAAGGTGAGTAAAATTTTATCGTCTTTACGCTTTGCTATGGTAATTTTATCGTATTTTTTTACCGTAACACAAACGCTATCAAGGGGATGATATTCCCCTTGCTTTTTAAAAACTTTTAACGCAATATTAATTTTACCGTACGCTTTTACCGTAAAACTTTTCATTTTTATCCTTTGGTAATTTCCCTGTAAATAATTATTCTATCGTCTTGCGATAAAGGAAATTGTAAATCTTTGTTAGTTTTTAAAATAACGTCTTCAGTTACGCCTAACGTTTTACAAATATCCCACATTGTGTCGCCTTCACTTGGAATATAAACGCTAATGGCGCTATCGTTTTGTTGTCTTTTTGAAGTTTCGTCTACCTTTATTATAACATAACAAGTAGATTTTTCAACCGTCTTAAACGAAAGTTGTAAAATAAATTGATATTTTAAAGTATCTTTACTATATTTTACTTCAAGTTGACTAATTTTACAATCTAATAATTTACTATATTTATAATCGCTTGAAAGTTCTACGATAAATGGACAGTTAACTTTCCTTTTTTCATAACCGTTTTCTCCACGAATAAGCAAACAACTTTCAACCACACCGTTTACTATAGTTTTATTGTTCTCAAAAACGGTTTCGCACTCTACAATATTTTCACAAAGCGAACAAACGATACTTTCGTTTTGGCTAAGTTCAAAAGGAATTTCTCCACTTGCCTTTTCTTTAATTTCTTTTTGTCCTAAAACTTTAAATACGTCGACTTTTTCTTTAGTTAAACTCAACGTTACTTCTTTAGAATACATATCGCTTGCATAACTAACTAAGTTGTTTTCAAAAACGTCTAAAACGCATTTTAATATAATTTCAACGCTAACAACGCTTTTATTTTTATTTTCGTCAACTAACACTTTGTAGTTAGTTTCCGTAGCAGTAACGGTTACGTTAGATATACTGCTTGGTAAAATTTCTTTACCTTCAATTTCCACTCTAAACGGAACGGTTTTGCACTCTTTTTTAACGCTTTCGTCGTTAAGTGTTAAAACTACGCTATAAAGTTCAACTTCGCCTTCGACGGTAACGCAAGAAATTCCCGTATCTATATTATTTGTGCAAGCAATTTCGTTATGGCATAATATATTTTTAATAGGATAATCTAATTCAAATTCTTCTTCAATTTTAAAATCGTTTATAATAGTCATTACGTTTTTGCTAAACTCAATATCTTGATTTTTATAAACGTATTTATCACTATAAGCTACAAACTCAACCGACGAGCATTTATCCACTTCACAAATAAAAGTTAGAATTCCTTCAACGATTACTACCCCATTAGACGTTTTTACTTTGCAGTCTTTAACGCTTACGCTTGGAGCAATTTTTTGACCTTGTAAAATTTTATCGTCTTGAACTTTAAAACCGTATTCAACGCCCGTTTCTACACTTTTTAAACCTTCTTCGGTTTTATAAACTACTGTAAATATCGCTCTACCTTCATACCTAATTTCTTTTTCTAAACTTTGACATTTAGTTAAATAGGTTTTCGCTATTACGTTTACAACGCTTTGCTCGTCTTCTAAATACGGTAATTTGCACTCGATATTATTTTGACTTTTTAAAATAAAATTTTCATTAACGCTAATTTTTTCATTTTCACGATTTACTTGCATTTTTATTCCCCCTTTATAAATCGTTATAATTTATGAAAAATTTGGCGTAATTATTACCATTATTTTCAATATATAATAAAAACTATACGAATTAGTTTAATCCGTATAGTTTTATTGCATTTTCGCTAAATATTTTTTTAAGTTCGGTTTCGGTAAAATCCATTTTTAAAAGGTTTTCAATTTCAAGCGTGCCTTCCCACATAGGATAGTCCGTACCAAACAAAATTTTATCTGCTCCGTATCTTTTAGATATTTCATAGCACTTTTCAAAAGTTAAGTACGGCATACTTGACGAACAATCAACGTAAAAGTTTTCAAATTCGTTATACACTTTAGACGCGTCTTCCCAAATAGACCACCCACCGTAATGAGCGCCAACCACTTTTAAGTTTTTAAACTTTTTTAAAATAGGAATAAGCCTGTTTGGATTAGAATTATCGTATCTATTGTCGCCCGTGTGCATAAGTACGGGAAGTCCCCTTTCGCTTGCAATTTCAAAGGCTTTTAAATAACCGTTATGGTCAAGTTTAAAACCTTGAATATCGGGGTGAATTTTAAAACCTTTTAAACCAAGCGAAATTAAAAAATCAATATCTTCTTCAATATTATCGCTTTCGGGGTGAATAGTTCCAAGCCCAACGAGTTTATCTAAATTTTCATTAACTTGATTTGCAATAAATTGATTAATTTTTTTAACTTGATGCTTGCTTGTTGCAACCGATTGAACTATAAATTTATCAATTCCCGTTTTTTCACCGTTTTTTAATAAATCTTCAATAGTTCCTTTACAATGCGAGTGTTCGCTGTAAAACTCGTCGGTATGATTTATAGCAAGCGACGCTATTTTTTCAGGATATATATGACAATGCGAGTCAATTACGTAATATTTACCTTTTATCATTTTAGTATATCTCTTTTTGTTTTGTATTTATAATTGTTGTTTTTACCAACCCTATATAGTACGGCTTTAAAGCCTTAGAAACAAGTTAGGAAAGGCTCGCGACTAAAATTTGCTTGATTTTGTTGCAAGTAAATATGAAATCGATTAAAGACTTAGAAACAAGCAGTTCAAGGCTCGCGCAAACTTTTGGGTGAGACTAACCTTTTTGGTTGTCGAAGTCAAAAGTTAAAGCAGTAACGAAGAAATGCGCCGTTTATAAGGCTTTAAAGTTTGTTTATGTAAGAAACAAATTAGAAACGAGTTGGGCTAGGCTCGACACTAAGACACGGATACAATAGACCTTGTTGGTCATTGTAATCGTGGATTAGTGGCAGTTAACGACGCCCAACGAAGTTTATAGTTTGTTTCTTTGGATTTTACCACTTATAGTCTTTGGCAATTGC
>JAZRCS010000008.1:0-4345 GCA_045659885.1 Christensenellaceae bacterium | reverse complement strand
TTTTGCAAAAATTTCGTCGATAATTTCTTCACTTGCAGTTTTACCCGTTATTTCGCCAAGATATTGCCAACCTTCTTTAATATCTTCACTAATTAAGTCAAGTGGCATAACGTCAACGACTTCAAGCGCTTTTAATAAACTGTTTTTAGCGTTTTTAAGCGCGTTAAAATGGCGTTGTTCAGTAATAAATTGAGCGTTGTAGTCAATACCTTTACTAAAGGCTAAATTAAATAAAGTTTCTTTCAATTTATCTATATTTTTGCCCGTTTTAGCCGATATTATAATGCCGTCTTCAATTTGCTTAGTAGAAACGTCGCATTTGTTATAAACGTTTACGTACGGCTTGTCAGTATTTGACATTTTAACGATTTTTTCACTTGATAAATCGTAAACGTATAAAATTACGTCGGCGCTGTTTATAAGTTTTTCACTTCTTAAAATGCCTTGATTTTCAACGTAGTCGTCCGTTTCCCTAATTCCTGCCGTATCGTATAAATTAAATTTAACGCCGTTTATTTCAATACTGCCTTCAACAACGTCCCTTGTTGTTCCTGGAATTGAAGACACTATTGCCTTTTCATAATTTAACAAGTTGTTAAGTAACGACGATTTGCCCGTATTAGGCTCGCCAACTATTGCAACCTTTACACCGTTTTTAATTTTTTCGCCACTATTATAGTTTGCTAAAAGACCGTCTATTTCGTTAATAACAAAAGTTAAAACGTCTTTAACTTCTATCGTTGTTGAAAGCGTTAAATCTTCTTCGGGATAATCGATATTAGCGTCTATTTCAGCAAGCGAATAAGTTAACTTTGCTTGCAGTTCTTCTACTTTTTTATTAAGTTTTTCACGGTACAAGTTGTACCCCACCTTAACTTCGGCAACGCTTTCGCTATTTATCATATCGATAAGTCCTTCGCACGAGTCGAGTGAAAGTTTACCGTTTACAAACGCCCTTTTAGTAAACTCACCCCTTGACGCTGGAATTGCGCCTAAACTAAACGAGTGTTTTAAAATGCCTTGTGTAATTGCAACGCCACCGTGACAATGAAGTTCAACCATATCTTCGCCCGTGTAACTTTTAGGGGCTTTAAAATATACTGCCATACCAAAATCGGTAAAATCGCCACCATCTATTTCGCCAACGTACAATTTATAAGGCTCAAAATCTTTAACTTGTATTTTTTTAAGGGGTTTAAACATTTTTTCAACGATTTCTAAAACGCCGTCGCCACTTAATCTTATTATTGCAACGCCACCAACACCGTTAGCCGTGGCTATTGCCGATATTACTTTTTCCATAATTAATCAAAAAGGTCGTCTACCTTACTATCTCCGTTTTGTGAACTATCCCCACTATTTTTGTCGCTAAATTCAGGGAAAGGGTCTTCTTCATCTTGGTTTTGCTTTGGACGTTGCCCGTTATAAGGGTTGTACGGATTATTAAAATCGTTAGGATTTACACGGTACACGTAGTAACCCCTTCTTCTTGCCATTTCCCTATAATAATCTTCTTCAGTCATAGGCTCTTTGTTTCGTAACGAGAAAAGTAAGAAACCAAACATAAAATCAAAGAATACCGACAATAAACCGTAAAGAAAATATTTTTGTGGTACGTACTTTCTAAATATCGCAAACATCATACTTACGTCAAAGAATATTTTGCCTAAGCCTACTATATTATAAGTCGTTTTTAAAACATAGTACAATATGGCGTTTCCATATATAAAATCAACTAAAGCAACTTTAATTGTAACGTCGGCTTTAGTAATTAACGATAATACTTCTTCTAATAAATCCACGTAATATCCAAGCAAATAAAAAACGCCTACTACAAATTCAAGTATAGCAAAAACACATACCCATACGCCGATATTTTTTACAGGTCTACCAAAAACAAGTACTTTGCCTAAAAGTTTACCTAATAAAATAAAATTAAAAAACGGAATAAATGCTAAATACAACTTTTTAAAACCGTTCTTTTTAGACAAACTATAAATTGCTATTGATTTAAAAACAAATGCAATAACACATAAAACAAAGTTAATAACGCTTGCTATTGTTATACTTTGGTTAATCATTTGTTCGTACATTAATAAATCGTTATCCATTTTAACCCCTTATATAATTATAAAATTAAAACTAAAGTTTTAATACGACTTTTGTAAATTAATTACAGTATATCACATTTAATTGAAAAAATAAAGCGTTTTACTTTTCGTCTTTATGTTAACTTTTAAAACTTTAAAAAATTTTACACTTTTTATAATTTTTTTCAATATTTTACTACTTTATACTTTATTTTATACTAAAAATAGTATATAATTAGTTTAGTTATTATATTTTTTAGGAGATAATAAAATGGACAATTCATTACTTACAGTAAATACTTTGCGCGTACTTTCTGCTGAAGGTATTGAAAAGGCAAAATCAGGTCACCCTGGTATCTGTCTTGGTAGCGCACCTATTCTTTATTCTTTATGGCAAAACTGCTTTACTTTTAATCCAAAGGACAGCAAGTTCCCAAACCGTGATAGATTCGTTTTATCTGCAGGTCACGGTTCAATGTTATACTACTCTTTACTTCATTTGTACGGTTATAAAGTTTCGTTAGAAGACTTACAAAATTTCCGTCAATTAGGCTCGATAACTCCTGGTCACCCAGAATACGGCGTAACAGAAGGCATTGAAATGTCAACAGGTCCACTTGGTCAAGGTATTGCTAATGCAGTTGGTATGGCTATGGCTGAAACTCACCTTGCTAAAAAGTTTAACCGTGACGGTTTTAAGGTTGTTGACCACTACACTTACGCTCTTTGTGGCGACGGTTGTTTAATGGAAGGTTTATCTTATGAAAGCGCATCTCTTGCAGGCACGCTTAAACTTGGTAAACTTATCGTTTTATACGATAGTAACAAAATTACTATCGAAGGCGATACCGACGTTGCTTTTACTGAAGACGTTAAAAAACGTTTTATCGCACAAGATTGGCAAGTTATTGAAGTTAAAGATGGTAACGACGTAAATAAAGTTAAACAAGCAATCAATAAAGCAAAGGCTGAAACTGAAAAACCTTCTTTAATTATTTGTAAAACTACTATCGGTTACGGCGCACCAAATCAAGGCTCATCAGAAGTTCACGGCGCTCCACTTGGTAGTGACAATATCACTGCTTTAAGGGAAACCCTTGGCTATACACAAGCACCGTTTACTGTTAACGAAGAAGTTTATAAACATACTCAAAAGGCTATTAGAAGGGGTAAAAAAGCGTATAGACAATGGAAAAATATGTTTAAAGAATACGCTAACGCTTACCCTGAACTTGCTAAAGAATTTTTAGATAATATGAGTGGCAAGTTGCCTGTTATTAACGACGAAAGTATTTTTGAATTTGATAAACAAGACGCGTCGAGAAGTTACGGTGGTATCGTACTTAATAAATTAGCAAAATCTATTCCTAATTTATTTGGTGGCTCTGCCGACTTAACTCCATCAACTAAGGCTGTTTTGAAAAACGAACCGTATTATTCGGTTGACTGCCGTGAAGGTAAAAATATTCACTTTGGCGTAAGGGAACACGCTATGAGCGCTATTTGTAACGGTATTGCAACTCACGGTGGCTTACTTCCTTTCTGTTCAACTTTCTTCGTATTCTCTGATTATATGAAAAACGGTATGAGAATTTCTGCGCTTTTAGACGTTAACGTTACTTACGTTTTAACACACGACAGTATCGGCGTTGGCGAAGACGGCCCTACTCATCAACCTATTGAACAATTAATCGGTTTAAGAAGTATGCCTAATATGAAGGTTTATCGTCCTTGCGACGGAATTGAAACGGCTTGCGCTTATTTAACTGCATTTACTAAAAAAGGACCTACGAGTATTATTTTAACTCGTCAAACTTTAGTAAACTACGGTAAATCTACTAAAGAAGGCGCATTAAAAGGTGGCTACGTATTTAGTGACTGTGATAAAAAAGTTCCTGATTTACTTTTAATTTCTTGTGGTTCGGAAATTCAATACTGTATGGAAGCACAACAAGCGCTTAAAGAACAAGGTATTGAAGCAAGAGTTATTAGTATGCCTTGTCAAGAATTATTTGAAAGTCAATCACAAAAATACAAAGAAAGCGTTATTCCAAGTAACGTACGCGCAAGAGTTTGCGTAGAAGCAGGCTCAAGTTTATCTTGGTACAAATACGCTGGCTTAGACGGAAAAGTTATCGGTATTGACGAATTCGGCGCATCGGGTAAGGCAAACGAACTTTTCAAAGCATACGGCTTTACGACTGAAAACGTTATTAAAACAAGTTTAGAAGTTTTAAAAAAGTAATGAATTAAAT
>JAZRCS010000007.1:0-7232 GCA_045659885.1 Christensenellaceae bacterium | reverse complement strand
AATATTTTTGCCCTTTCTTGCGGATACGGGAACAACGCCTTCTACCTTTAAATCAGAGAATTTAACAAGTTCTTCCACCAAACTCTCTTTGGGCATAATATCAATTTTTGTGAAGGCTACAAGAACAGGAATGTCCCCTTTTTCAAACCTTTTCAGCTCATTTAGGTCTTCTTCCCTAACACCTGCATGCCCATCGAGAACGAACAAAATTAGGTCAACATCCTTTGCCGTTTGCTCGGTTTGGCGTTGCATAAAATCGTTCAATCTATTGCTTGCCTTGTAAATACCGGGGGTATCTTCAAACACAACTTGATAGTTTTCAGTTGTCAATATGCCGAGTATCCTCTCCCTAGTAGTTTGTGGCTTGGGCGATACTATTGCAATTTTCTCCCCAACCAAAACGTTTATTAAAGTTGATTTACCTGCGTTTGCTTTACCTATTACGGCAACCGTACCACATTTCATCTTAATACCCCTATCTTTTGCATAATTTCTTCTTGTAAATTTTTCATTTTGACTTCGTCTTCATATTCAATATGGTCGTAGCCAAACAAATGTAAAAGCCCGTGACAAATCAAAAAAGTTATTTCCCTTTCGACAGAGTGACCGTATTCTTTTGCTTGTTCTTGCGCCCTTTTAGTACACACTACTATCGAGCCTAAAAATACAGCGTCCGTTTCTTTATCGTAATCAAAAGGAAAGTCTTTTTTTGTAACGACTTTGCCACAAATTCCGTCTAAAGACGGAAAAGACAATACGTCTGTTACTTTATCGATTTGCCTAAACTCTTTATTTAGTTTTTTAATTTTTGCTTTGCTTACGAATTCAAGTTCAAAAAATAATCTTTCCTTTTGATTTAACATTTCAAAAACTTGAAAAGCAAGCTTGTCCACGTCTACGGGCGATTTTTTATAAAGCCCTATTAATTTAGTTTGCATTTTTCTTACCAACTTTTAATTTTGGATATTTTACCCTACCGTGATATACGCCTGCAAGCGTGTTCGTTATAGTGTGTCTTATAATATCAAGTTCCCTTAAAGTAATATCGCATTCGGTAAACTGGTCTAAATCCATTCTTTCTTCAACGATTTCCCTAACTGCTTTATCAACGAGTTCATGACTTCTATTATTCATTGTTCTAACTTTTGCTTCGGAAGCGTCACAAATCATAATAATTGCAGCGATTTTAGTTTGTGGTTTTGGCCCTTGATAGCAAAAATCGTCCATATCAAGTTGACCGTCGGTAAACTTTTTAGCCTTTGCATAAAAGTATTTTATAGGCATAGTACCGTGATGTTGTTCGGCAATATCGGCAAGAATTGACGGTAAACGTCTTTTCCTAATAAGATTTGCGCCGTCTTTTGCGTGCGACTTTATAATGTCGGTAGAAAGTTCTGGCGAAAGGTCGTCGTGCAAGTTTACGTCCGTTTGATTTTCGGCAAAATATTCTGGATTTTTAAGTTTGCCTATATCGTGATAATATGCGCACGCCCTTGCAAGCATAGGATTTTCGCCTATGGCGTTTGAACACGCTTCTGCCATTGTTGCTATTAATATACTGTGATTAAAAGTTCCTTGCGCAGTTTCAATAAGATTTTTTATTAATTTAGTTTTATGGTCGGTAAGTTCACTTAACCTAAAATTAGTTACTGCACCGAAAATTATTTCAATAAACGGCAATATTACGATAAATAATACGTTAGTTAATACTCCACTACCAAAAGCGTAAACTAAATTATCGGTAAATGAAAATTCTATACCCACCGACGCCAACATAACAGGTATTGAAATAAGTCCACCCATTAATAAAACTTTAAATCTTGAAGTCTTGCCGTCAACTAAAAACACGGCAAACGTACCCGTAATAAAAGTAATTGCCATTGACGTAATTGCAAGCGCGTTTGATTCGTACATTAAAAAGTCAACGACTATCATATACGATGCAAACACTATATTCATAAATACGGCAGTATTTTTTTCGGTTACGAATAACATTAATAAACAGCATAAACTTATAGGTCTAAGATATATATTTATAAGACCGAAAGCGTAGTTTGCTATTACCGATACGGTTAATATTGCATATATCATAAGTTGATTTGATATCTTATAGATAAAATCACCTTTAATATTATAAAAATATATGAAAGTAACTATTATTAAAAGCGCAACTGCTATTCCACTAAAAACAACGCCTTTTACGTTATCTTGATTGCTAAAAAAGATGCTAAAATCTTCAAAACCGTTATTTCTTATAACTATCGCAACGAAAATAAGCGACATTAAAACTAAATATTCAAAAAATAAAGTAATTCCGTGCTTAACGAAATCTTTATTTTCCCATTTAATTCTTCTTGCATTTTTTACCATTAGTTTTCCCCTTTAATAGTCTTTTCTTTAGAGTAGGCTTTAATAATTTCACCTACTAACGGATTCCTTACAACGTCTTTATGAGTTAAGTTAACGACTTGTATGCCTTTAACCTGATTTAATATTCCCACGGCGTGTTTTAAACCACTTTCTTTCCCAGTAGGCAAGTCTATTTGTGTTACGTCGCCCGTTATTACCATTTTACTACCTTGACCAAGCCTTGTTAAAAACATTTTCATTTGCTCTTTGGTAGTATTTTGTGCTTCATCTAAAATAATAAAAGCGTCGGTTAACGTTCTTCCACGCATATATGCAAGTGGAGCAATTTCAATAACTCCCCTTTCAATTAGTTTTTGGTAAGTTTCAATCCCAAACATTTCTTGCAAAGCGTCGTATAACGGTCTTAAATACGGGTCTACTTTATTTTGTAAATCACCTGGTAAAAAACCTAATTTTTCGCCAGCCTCTACGGCTGGTCTTGTTAAAATTATTTTTTCAACTTCTTTAGTTTTATACGATTGAACTGCAAGCGCAACTGCAAGATAAGTTTTGCCCGTTCCTGCAGGACCTACGCCAAAAACTACGCTGTTTGACTTAATTGCCTCTACGTATTGTTTTTGTCCAAAAGTTTTACATTTAATTTGCTTGCCACGAGAAGTAATTGCAACAACGCCACTAACTAATTTATCAAAACCTTCAATACTGCCGTTTCTTGCAATATCTATACAATAGATTATTACAGACTTATCAACGGTTTCACCAAGCGAAATTATTGAGGCAAGTTTGTTTATAACCTTTTCACAAAGGGCAACATTATCTTCTTCCCCCAAAATTAATATTCCGTTTTCATTAACGTACGCATCAACGTCAGTCTCACGCATGATTAGTTCTAAATTTTGGTCAAAAACACCTAATAATGCAGTTAAAACGTCTTTTTCTTTAACTTTTACAAGCGTTTGTACTTTACTCAAATTATCCCCCTATATATCGACTTAAAGTTAACGTTATCGAAAATCCACCTTCAATAAATTCAACCTGTTCTTTTACCACTTCGTCGTCAAATTTAAAAGCAAGTATTTTTTTACATTGATTAATATTTTCTATACTAATATTTTCAGTCAAAAAATCTTCTTTATACTCGTAATAAACTATTGCGTAGCCAAGCGCGAAACTTTCATAAATTTCTTCGTCTTTCCCTACTGAATATCCACCTATAATTACGTCGCCAACCTTTACGGTATCGCCAACCTTAAATTGCGAAGTGCCACGAAGTACGTTTATTTTTGCTATAACGCCGTCAACGTCGCTAATGATATTTTTACCATTACGAGATATTGAAGGATTTTCAACTTTACAAAGCCTACTATCTACGATTAGCCTATTACCACTTTTTTTACAACTAACGTATGATAAATTAGGGCTATTTTCTAAAAGGTAATTTTCAAGTTTAACATAATCGATTGAAGAAAATTTGCCGTACTTTACTATGCCGTATTCTTCAAGCAAATGCGACGTTTGATTTGCAAGCGTATTGCCCGAACCTATAAAATCAATTTGTAAAATGCTATTACCTAAAATTGACGATACTATTGTAAATAGTATAAATCCTGCAACTACGCTACCGTACCTAATTAAATTAGCAAAAGGCGACATTACCCCTTTATACCATACTCTTTTAACATTATAGCACATATTTTTGCAAATAGCAAAAAATTTTTTACGATAAACGTAATCAACTGTAACTATTACATGGTTATCGTCTACTTTTTTAATTGTTAAAACATCTATGCCTTTTCTATGTAAAATTTCAGCAAAATAACTTTGATTTTTTAAACTAACTAAGCACTCTACTCTAAGCAGTCCTTTTTTAATTTTGTACTTCAATTTTTAACACCTTTCCTATAATTGCTAAATCTTTATCGTAATACGATTTTAATTTTAAACCGTTGCCGAAAATATACAATTTGCCATCTTTAACAGCAAGAATAATTACTTCGTCTTTAACGTCTATAATTTTTAAAACTCCTTCGACGTACACTCCTTTTTCACCAACTAAAGTTACTCGATAACCTGATGAAAAAGATAATCCGTCTAAATTTAAACATTTTAAAATGCAATCACTAAACCCCATAATATACACCTTACTTATATGTATATTAAAAAATTATTAAACTATTCTATACTTAAGTTTAACTTTTAATTGACAAAATTTAAAAGTGTTGTTATTATATGATAGTTAATATCTTTAAAAGGAGGGTTATATGAAAAATTTATATATACCAAAAAATTATAAATGCAAACAAGACGTAATAACTACCGAAAAGGCTATTAAGTTTGTTAAAGATAATTTTGAAAAAGCACTTAGTAAAAAACTCTCTTTAATAAGGGTATCTGCACCTATTTTAGTATTTTCTAACACAGGCTTAAACGACGATTTAAACGGTGTTGAAAGGGCTGTTAAATTTGATATTAAGGAACTTGACGGTAGAAACGCCGAAATCGTGCACTCGCTTGCTAAATGGAAAAGAACTGCGCTTAAAAAATACGGCTTTACTAAAGAAACGGGTTTATATACCGATATGAACGCAATTCGCCGTGACGACGATATTGATAATATACACTCAATTTACGTTGACCAATGGGACTGGGAAAAAGTTATTGATAGACAAGAAAGAAACGTTGAATATTTAAAAAAGACGGTACAAGATATTGTTGACGTTATTTACGAAGTAAACGAAATGACTAAAAAAGAATTTAGTGAACTTTCGCTTAATATGACTAAAGAGTGCACTTTTATAACTACAAGCCAAGCAGAAGAAATGTTCCCAGATTTAACGCCAAAACAAAGGGAAACTGCCCTTACTAAAAAATACGGTACTGTATTTTTAATGCAAATAGGCAAAAAACTCAAAAACGGCTTACCACACGATGGTAGAGCGCCCGACTACGACGACTGGGATTTAAACGGCGACATATTGCTTTATAACGAAGTTTTACAGTCTTCTTTTGAAATTTCAAGTATGGGAATTAGGGTTGACGCTAATTCGTTAAAATCACAACTTGAAGAAAGGAATAAAACCGAAAGATTAAACTTATATTATCATAAACAAATTATGAATAATGAATTACCTTTAACTATCGGTGGTGGAATAGGTCAATCACGTCTTTGTATGTTTATTTTACAAAAGGCACATATCGGTGAAGTTCAAGTTTCACTTTGGCCAGAAGGTCTTGAAGAAGAAGCAAAAAAACACGATATACATATACTTTAAGCAAAACAAAAAGGTCAAATCTTTACGATTTGACCTTTTTAATTTTATAATTACATATCGTCGTCCCTTTCAATTTTTAAAATAAACTTGTTTTCTTTTAAGAAGTCGTCAAGTTGTGAAGACGAATATTCTTTAGAAGTTTTTAGCGTTGCATTATATTCAATCGAGCCGTCTTCTTTTCTATTAATCACAAGATGATTAAACCTTTCAACACCAAAAAATTCTTTAATCTTTTTATTTTCAACGTCTTTGTTCGTTTGTAAAAACACAATTTTTACAAGATAGTGCTTTTCTTTAGCAAATATTTTTATATCGGTATGTAACAACCATTGTGATATTATTATAAGTATTGTCGCTATTACGGCTACGACGTATAAGCCTGCACCACAAGCCATACCTACGCCAGCAGTAACCCAAATACCTGCAGCCGTAGTTAAGCCGTGAACTTCGTTCTTTTTAAAAATTATCATACCTGCGCCTAAAAAGCCTATTCCCGATATAATTTGCGCAGCAATTCTCGTAGGGTCAAAATCAAGTGCTTTTGAAAAATTTAACGATATAACCGTAAATAAACATGACCCTATGCACATTATTGTATGAGTTCTAATTCCTGCCTCTTTGCCACGTCTTTTTCTTTCAAGGCCTATGACAAAGCCAAATATTGCCGAAACTAAAATGCTTATGCACAATTTTAATTCATTTGTAATACTTGTTATTATACTTAGCATAATTTACCCCTTTTTATTTTTTTCACTTTGTTCTTTTTTAATTTTTAATAAAATTTGCCTATCTTTAGAAAAGTCTAAAGACGGTAAACTTTTTACTTCTTTTAATATCTCGTCTAAAGATATTGTTTTTGTTTTTAAAGTTTCTTCGTTTCTTTTTAAAAGTTCGTTTTGCTCTTTTTCTTTTATTTCGTTTTTTACAACGAAGTAATTTGCTACACCGATAGGCACGTATTTCCCACCTTGTTTGTAAACGTAGTAAAGCAAATTTCTAAAATAGTTTACGTCCTCAAAACGAATTTCTTCACTAAAAGCAAAAGATTTGCCTTGAAAAACGCCTTTTTTGTTTCTAACCTTGCGACATACTCTATCCCTAAAAGCGTTTATGAGTTTAGTTTTTTCTTTTTTAGATAACGAACCGTCGCTACAAGGAATTATTTGATTATATCCGTTATAACCTTCGGCTATAAATCTTTTATCAATAAATTCTTTTACCGTTAAATTTTGCGTTTTACATAAATGTTTAAATATTAATAAGGTTGCCCTTGCATCTTCATCCGAACGATGTGGCAAATATTCTTCGTTTAATTCTGCCATCACCTTTTCTAATGAAGTTAAAGTAGGTTTTTTAGTTAACTTTTTATACAATAACTGTACGTCGTAAAAAGCATATTTAATCTTTTTTAATTTATAAACGCTACATACGTCGTTTAAAAAATCAACATCGTTCATAACCGAAAACCCGATTATTAAATCACAACTTTCTAAAAGTGACTTGATTTTTTCGTAAAAGTGTGTAAAATTAGGTTGTTTTAAAATATATTCTTTTGAATATCTTAAAGGTATGTGTACGCTAAATCTTTTA
>JAZRCS010000006.1:0-9063 GCA_045659885.1 Christensenellaceae bacterium | reverse complement strand
AAAGTTTATTAACAGTAAAATGAAATTAAAAAGTTCGGCAGAACTTGGCGCTAAGTCTTTAGGTGTAAAACCTTTAAGATTATTTTTTACAATTTTATTGTCGGCAATTGCATTTGCAGTATTCGGCGTGTTTGACACGATAGCAGCCTACTCAAAAAGCGCAATAGCATCAAACATAATTGCAACGGGCGATTATTCTGCAATATCGCTATCTGCTACACACTATCAACAAAGTACTAATAAATCTATAAAAATAAACTTAGACGACGAGTATATGGAGGAGTTAAACGCTAAATCGGGGTATGGTTTTAGACCCGTTTATTCGTTTAACAAGCAAAATCAAGAAACGTTAGTATCAAACACAACGGTTAGTGGACCAGATTTTACCACTAAAAAAATTGTGACGGGCACTTATTTTTATTTAGATAAAGTAAATGGTTTTGTTGAATTTGACGCAAAAAGTGAAGTTTCAGTCGAATCTGGCAATACGATTTTAGACAAAAACGGTTACAATTATAAAATAGTTGCAGGCGAATATCCTTCAGAAATAAATTTAAACAGCCAAGCAATAGGCGTTTCAACTTATTTGATAGATAGTTTATGGCATTTTTATTATGGTAAAGATATCGTAAATTATAACAGTAATGACGTAATGGGAACTAAAATTACCCTTAATGGCGTTGACTATACTATTCAATGCATTATTGACTGTGGTGAAATCCCGTTAAAATATCAAGCGTTAAAATATCAAACGAAAAACACTTTAGACGGATTATTAGAAGCAGATTTTCAAACGTTTATCAATTCGGGATTATATTTAAACTGTTTTTTACCTAAAGGTTATTTTGAAGAGTTAAAAGAACAAAATAACAAAGTTCAATATTATTTTTGCGATTCAAAATATATTATAAACGAGTTTAACGTAAAATCGCCATCGAATAAATACGATGCGTACACAAATACTGTAGGCAACGGCAAGTTTAAATTTATAATAGATAGTCAAGTAAAACAAAATAACGTATATTATTTTAAAGAAAGTGACGGCATTAAAGAAGGTTCAAACTTAGACGATGCAGTTACTCTTAAAGACGACGAAATAATAATAAGTTTTTGGAAGTATTACGATATATACAATTCGATATATTTATATGAATCTGGTAAGACGGCGTTATTAAATCAACTTGCAGAAGCCGTTCAAAAAGAAAATAACTATAATGAATTTAGAAGAATTTTTAACGAAATAACTCAAGGTAAAGCACCATACATTATTAAGAATTTAAGCATTAGAAAGGTTCTTTCAAGTGAGGATGAACTTGTTAGTGGCGAGTTTAAAATAGTAGGCGTATACTTTGATATAAATAAAGAAGAATTTAAAAGTAAATATCAAGATACAAATTCTTTAAAAACAAATACGGAATTTGAACCTATAATCGTTAACGAAAGTGCTTTAGACCTTTACGGCGTTTATAAAGGTCAAGGGGAATACAGTAGAATAGTTGCTCCTTTATCAGGTAATGGTAATAGTAAGGTTGTTGCAAGTCAATTAGATAATAAAGACGGGCTTATAGTAAGTTGGTTTGAAAATTCCGTATTAAAAACGTTATCCGAAAACGAAGATATTATTAAACAAGCATCACAATTATTTTTATACGTAGCAATAATTTTAGCGTTATTTTCAATATTTATGTTGTTTAACTATATTTCGGTAAGTATTGTGTCAAAACGCCAAGCAATAGGCGTTTTAAGGGCGCTTGGCTGTAATAGTAAAGACGTATTTAGAATGTTTATTAGCGAAAGTTTAATTATAGCGTTTATAAATTCCGTTTTAGCAGTAATAATAGCCATAATAGGGTGTATGTTTGTAAACGGTTACGTTAAAAACGTAATGATGATATCGGCAAACTTTGCTTTATATTCTTATAGACAAGTTATATTTACAGTTATTTTATGTTTTGTAACGTCTATTATATCTTCAATAATTCCTATTACAAAAATATGCAAAGAAAAACCGGTAAAACTTATAAGAGAGCCTTAAGGGTGGCGTATGAATACAAAAAATGAAATAATTTATTTTGACCACGCTTCGACGACTAAAATTGACGATATAGTTTTAAACGAAATGTTGCCGTATTTAAAAGACGTATACGGTAACGCGTCGTCGCTTCATAGCGTAGGAAGAAACGCCGTTAAAGGATTAGACAATGCAAGGGACGAAATTGCGTCTATTATAAATGCAAAACCCGACGAAATATATTTTACGTCTGGTGGTACGGAAAGCAATAACTGGGCTATAAAAAGTAGTGCTATTCGCCGTCAAGGTAAAAATAAAATAGTGACGTCGTCAATAGAGCATCCTGCTACTTTAAACGCGATAGACAGTTTGAAAAATTACGATATAGAAGTATGTAAAATTAATCCTAAAAAAGATGGAATAGTAGACGTAAAAGATTTTTCGTCTAACGTAGATGGCAATACCTTTTTAACTTGTTGTATGACGGCTAACAACGAATTAGGAACTATACAACCTATTAAAGAGTTGTGCGAACTTTCTCACAAAAAAGGCAGTTTGTTTTTTACAGATGCAGTACAATATATCGGCTATAATAATTTGGATGTAAAAGAACTTGGCGTAGATATGTTATCGGCGTCGGCACATAAGTTTTACGGACCGAAAGGCGTTGGTTTTTTATATGTAAAAAACGGCGTTAAATTAGAAGCCCTTTTAAACGGTGGTCATCAAGAAAGACAAAAAAGGGCAGGAACGAGCAACGTTGCTTATATTGTAGGTATGGCAACGGCGTTAAGATTATCAAGGCAAAACTTAATAGAAAATAACAACAAAATCTTATCTTTAAGAGATACGTTTATTGATATGGTACTTAAAGAAATACCTTGCGCAAAATTAAACGGTGATAGAGATAAAAGGATACCGTCTAACGCTAACTTTACTTTTGAAGGCATAAACGGTGATAGGCTTTTATACGCTTTAGATTTAAATGGAATTTGCGCGTCAATGGGTTCGGCTTGTTCTGCTGGTGATATATCACCGTCGTACGTTTTAACTAATATGGGAATAAGCGAAAAAGATGCTTTTTCAACTTTACGCTTTTCATTTGGTAAAGAAAATACTTTAAGCCAAGTAGAAAAATGTGTAAAAGTTTTAAAAACTGAAATTGAAAAATTGCAAAAATAAAAAACACGCTACGGTTATCGTAGCGTGTTTTTAGTGTAAAATTCAATTAAAGAATTTTTATTTTTCTTCGCCTTGTTTTGGTTTTTTAGTCATTTCGCTAATTTCTTCAGCCTTTTTTTGTATCATTTGTTGGCTATCTTTAACGAAAGTCCTTGCTTTTTGAGAGTTGACAACCAATAAAGCGCCACCTATCATACCTGCGCAAAGCCCTAAAATAAATAATTTTGCTTCCATAATTCCCCCTTTTACAAAGTAAGTATGTGTCGAAAAATAAATTATTATGTAAAAATAAATAAAATTATAAAAGAGCGAAAAAACACTTGTTTTTATAAATAAAAATTGTTATACTTTTTATATGAAATGTATTGCTTTTGATATAGGTGATAAAAGAATAGGTATTGCAGTTAGCGACCCGTTTTGTCAAATGGCGTTACCACTTGAAACTTACTATCGTAAAAACTTTATAAAAGACTTGCATTATTTAGCAAATTTAGCAAAAGAAAGATACGCCGACGTAATTGTTTGTGGTTTACCGTTAAATTTTGACGGCAGTGAAAGTGAGCAAACTTTAAAAACAAAATCTTTTGTAGAAGAGTTAAAAAAATACACTAATATTCCTATCGTTTTTGAAGATGAAAGGTTTACCACGCTTGAAGCAAGGCGCGTATTAATTGAAGGTAACGTATCACGTAAAGATAGAAAAGACGTCATTGATAAAATTGCAGCGTCTTATATTTTAGAAAGTTATATAAATAAAATAAATAAAAAATAATAAAACAATAAAAGCCGAATTCCTTAAGGAGCTCGGCCTTTTTTAATCTTTAATCATATAATTATTGAGATTGCTTGTAAAAGGACTAAATGTAACGGGTAAAAAATATAGAAAAAATATTTTAAATTAGCCTTTCCACGCTTGCCAGAATATAACGCTAATAAAGGTATTGCAAATAGTGAATAAATTTGATTTGCTTTTATTACGTTTGCTAAAATTAATAAGAAAATTGAAAACAAAATTAAACTTGTAAATTTGTTGTCTATTTTTTGCCAAACGGTAGAGTTTACGTTACGGGGTTTAGCAAATAAACTTGCGCCTAAAGGTGCAATTGAGCCCCAAAATCCGTAATCTATTTCAAATATTTGATTAAGAAAATATACGGCAAAAATTGTAAAAGCAAAAAGCAAAATAGATAAAATTTTTACTAAACAAGGGCAATTTTTATCAAACAATTTTTCTTTTGCAAATTGCATTGAGTATATTAATAAAATTGATAAAGAAAATGTTATTAAAATACTAAAGTAAAGTTCGCCGTCGTAAATAAAATATACGATTTGACATAACGCGCCTAAAATAAATACCGTTAAAAAGTATTTTAATTTATTTTTAGTAAAGCGACAACCTTCGGCTATCATATACGCAAAAATAGGAAAAGCAAGGCGACCTATGATACGCAAAAAAGCAATATTAGGTAGCAACATATAACCTGCGTGGTCTAATAGCATAAAAATTGCGCCTAAAATTTTTAAGGCGTTGGAACTTAAACCAAAACTATTTACTTTTTTTGTTAAAGCGTGAGTAGTCATTAATTTGCTCCTATTTTTTATATTTTATTAAAAATTTATTAAAAAATCAAGCTAAAAGCAACTAATGATAAAAATAGCACGCTAATTTCTGCAATTTATCAGAAATAACGTGCTATACAATTTAGGTTAATTTATAAGTCTTTTACAAATTAGATTGTATTTTAAGCAACTTTTACAACGGTAATACCAACGTTAGCGTCGGTTATTGACGCGTCGCCTTGATTTATTAGAGAAAGCGTTGAAGGTGTGGTTGCTTGAACAAGTAAGGTTTTTGAAGTGTCTATTGAACCAGCACCCGTAGACGTAAGCGTTGAAATTACAGAGCCGTTTAATAGAAGTGCCGTATCAATCGTATCTGTTGACGTTCCTGATACTGAATAACTTACTAAATAATAGCCAGTAGGTATGTTTATAGCGTTATTCGTAACGGTTGGCGTAGCGTTAGGCGTAGCAACGCTTAAAATCAATGGTGCTAACAAGTTGCTTGCAATCGTACCCGTACTTACGGCGTATATTGCGTCACTCGTCCCAGGTATACCTTGTGGTCCACGTGGTCCTTGATTGCCAGCGATTACGTTACAATATAAAGGGTTAACGTAGTAAGGACAAGAATTATTGCCTTGCCTTGTATTATTTAAAGTTGATTGTCTATTACAACAATTAAAACACATAATTTTTTCTTCCTTTGATTAAGAGTAAATTTTTGACAGCCGTCAATAATATAATACGTACCGAATTTACAAATTGTTACTTTTTTAGAGAATTTAATATTGCTAAAAGCAATTAATTATGATATAATAATTTAGTTAAATTATTAATATAAGGTGAAATATGTATAAAATAGTTTCTAAAAAATTGTTAAACGACACCGTTTGTCAAATGGACGTGTACGCACCATACGTAACTATTAAAGCAAAAGCAGGTCAATTTATAATTTTAAGGGTTGACGAAGATGGTGAGCGAATTCCACTCACAATCGCAGGTATTGATAAAGAAAGGGGACTTGTTACTATAATTTTTCAATTAGTAGGTGCATCTACTATTAAATTAGGCTCGTTAAACGAAGGCGACTATATTTGCGATTTTGTTGGACCCCTTGGTAATCCAACAAAGTTAGACGGTCTTAAAAAAGTTTGTATAGTAGGTGGTGGCGTAGGTTGTGCAATTGCGCTCCCCGTTGCCCGTGCTTTAAAAGAAATGGGTGTAGACGTAACGTCGATTATCGGTTTTAGAAACAAAGATTTAGTTATTTTAGAAGACGAATTTAAAAAGTGTTCAAACAAGTTAATCGTAATGACCGACGACGGTAGTTACGCTCGTCAAGGTAACGTATGTATTCCGTTAAACGAAATGTTTAAAAGGGGCGAAACTTTTGACGAAGTAATAACTATTGGACCACTTATTATGATGAAATTCGTTACTTTAGCAGTAAAACCTATGAATATTCCTTGTACTTGTTCAATGAACTCAATTATGATTGACGGTACGGGTATGTGTGGTTGTTGTAGACTTACCTTAAACGTAAACGGCGAAAAGGTTACTAAATTTGCTTGTGTTGACGGACCAGACTTTAACGGCTATGAAATTGATTTTGACGAGGCTATGTTAAGGGGTAGTATTTATAGCGAATTTGAAAGCCACCGTCGTGAAGAAACTTGCAACTTATTAAAAAAAGGGGAACAAAGCAATGGCTAATTTTAATATGAGTAAAGAAAAAACGCCTATGCCTATGCAAGACGCTAAAGAAAGGGCTAAAAACTTTGAAGAAGTTGCGCAAGGTTACAATTACGAATTAGCCTTAAACGAAGCAAATAGATGTTTACAATGTAAAAATCCTGTTTGCGTAAAAGGTTGTCCCGTAAATATAGATATTCCAAGTTTTATAAACGAAATTAAAAACGGCAATATAGATAAAGCGTATGCAATTATAAGTAAAACGTCGTCGTTACCTGCAATTTGTGGTAGAGTTTGTCCACAAGAAACTCAATGTGAAGCAAAATGCATAAGGGGGATAAAAGGCGAGCCCGTTGCAATAGGTAGGCTCGAAAGGTTCGTTGCCGACAACGTTACTAATATTCAAATAAGTTGCGAAATGAGGAATAATATAAAGGTTGCAGTAGTAGGCTCTGGACCAAGTGGTTTAACTTGCGCAGGCGACTTATGTAAAATGGGTTATTTAGTTACCGTTTTCGAGGCGTTGCACACCGAAGGTGGTGTTTTAGTTTACGGCATACCAGAATTTAGACTTCCTAAGAAAATCGTTTTAGACGAAGTTGCAAAACTTAAAAATTGTGGCGTTGAATTTGTTAGAAACGTCGTTATAGGCAAAACTTTAAATATTGAAGACTTATTTAGTCAAGGTTATCAAGCCGTATTCGTAGGTTCGGGCGCAGGGCTTCCTAACTTTATGAAAATTGAAGGTGAAAGTTTAAAAGGCGTATATTCGGCAAACGAATTTTTAACAAGAAGTAATTTAATGAAGGCGTATAAAGAAAATTCTAAAACGCCTATTATGAAAGGCAAGAACGTCGCCGTAGTAGGTGGTGGTAACGTTGCTATGGACGCTGCAAGAACGGCTTTACGACTTGGCGCAGAAAACGTTTATATAGTTTATAGACGTTCACTTGAAGAATTGCCTGCAAGAAAAGAAGAAGTAGAAAACGCTATTGAAGAAGGTGTACAATTTAAGTTATTAACAAATCCCGTTAAAATTAATGGATTTTATGACGAAAATGATAAAAGAAATCCTAAAAACGGCTTTGTTAAGAGTATTGAGTGTATACAAATGGAGTTGGGTGAACCCGACGAAAAAGGTAGACGCCGTCCTATTGCTATTCCAAACAGCAACTTTACAATGGACGTGGACGTGGTAGTTATATCTATTGGCACTTCGCCAAATCCACTTATTAAAGATACGACTGACGGATTACAAGTTAACAAATGGGGTTGTATAGTTGTAGATGAAAACGGACTTTCTTCTATCGAAGGCGTTTACGCAGGTGGCGACGCAGTTACGGGCGCGTCGACGGTAATTTCGGCTATGGGCGCAGGTAAAGTTGCCGCTAAAGCAATTGACGAATATATTAAAAGTAAAGGTGAATAAAATGATTAAAATCGATATAATTTCAGGTTTTTTAGGGGCTGGAAAAACTACTTTAATTAAAAAATTATTTTCTTCTTGTTTTGCAAAAGAAAAGGTTGCGCTTATTGAAAACGAGTTTGGTGAAATAGGTATTGACGGTTCTTTTTTAAAAGAAAGTGGAATTAACATTAAAGAAATAAATTCGGGTTGCATTTGTTGTTCACTCGTTGGTAATTTTGAAAAATCTTTACTTGAATTAATTGAAACTTATTCCCCAAACAGAATTATTATCGAGCCGTCTGGCGTTGGTAAACTTAGTGATATTATTTCGGCGTGTCAAAACGTGCAAAAAGATGCTAAAATTAACGTAGTTTGCACGGTAGTTGACGGTGGAAAGTGTAAAATGTATTTAAAAAACTTTGGCGAATTTTATATCGACCAAATACAAAATGCAAACACAATCGTACTTTCTAAAACGGACAAGATGACTGAAGAAAAAATTATTGAAGCGTGCGAATTAATTAAAAATTATAATCCAACCGTTACAATTATAACAACGCCTGTTAATGACCTTGACGGTGAATTATTGCTTGAAAATTTAGAAGATAACGTATCGTTAGTTGACTTTTTAATTGAAGAAGTTAAAAAACAACACGGCGGACATCATCACCACGAAGGTGAGTGTCATTGTCACGACCACGACCATCACGAAGGTGAATGCCATTGTCACGACCACGAACACAGCGAAGGTGAGTGTCATTGTCACGAGCATGACCATCACGAAGGTGAATGCCATTGTCACGACCACGACCACCACGACGAAGAATGCCATTGTCACGACCATGACCACCACGAGGGTGAATGTTGTTGTCATCACCACCACGATGCCGACGAAGTATTTGATAGTTTTGGTGCTGAAACGCCTATATCGTTTACAAAAACTCAACTTGAAGATATTTTAAGTAAGTTAGCGTCGGGTGAATTTGGCGTAATATTGCGTTCAAAAGGCGTAGTTAAAAGCGCAGATATTGAAAAGTGGTATTATTTTGACTTTGTTGCAGGCGACTATGAAATTAGGCAAGGTAGCGCCGATATTATAGGTAAACTTTGCGTAATAGGTAGCAAAATCGATAAACAAGCAATTAACGATTTATTTTTAAGGAGATAGTATGGATAACGGACTTCCCGTCGTATATATAAGGGGTCT
>JAZRCS010000005.1:0-3681 GCA_045659885.1 Christensenellaceae bacterium | reverse complement strand
TTTTTGTAATTAGCGTATTGCAGAAATAATTGCAGGAGAAAGATATAACGAAGCCCAAACAACTATCAATAAAAGTGATGGAATAAAATCAACAAGCCAAAATTTCTTTTTAATAATTAAAACTAATTGATAAATAAAGGTTGCTATTGCAAATGGAATGCCGTATATAAAATATGCTACTAAGCCTATTGCTGCAAGTCCACCATTTTCAACGAATAATATTGAATGCAAGCAATCAACTAAAATAATAATTCCCCAAACGCATAAAAGGGTTATTATACCTGCAATTATCGCTCTTACTATTTTTGAAGTTTTACTCATAAAGTCCCCTCCTTGTAGTATATGAAATTTTTAATTCATAATACCTTTTTTTTAGTATAACATAAATAAGTCCATAATAAAAGACCTTTTTTAAAATTTTTTAGTAAAAAAAAAAACGCTTTTTTGCAAAAAAGCGTCTAATTTTTTAAATTTTTTACTTGTTGTAATTAACAATTTTAGCAAAATCTTCTGCCTTTAACGCTGCGCCACCTATAAGCCCACCATCAATTTCACTCATCGACATAAGGCTTTTAGCGTTTAACGAATTCATTGAGCCACCGTATTGAATACGAACTTGTAAAGCACATTTTTCACAAAAAAGTTCTTTTAAAAGATTACGAATATAACCGATTGTTTGATTTGCTTGTTCGCTCGTTGCCGATTTACCCGTACCTACTGCCCAAATAGGTTCGTAGGCTATAACTATCTTTGTTATATCTTCTACACCTTTTAATCCTTCGGTAATTTGCCTTTTTAAAACTTCTTCTTGCCTACCTTCTTCCCTTTCAGTTAGCGTTTCACCTACGCAAACTATAGGAATAAGTCCTTTTTTAATAGCCTGTAAAGTTTTTAAATTTACCGTATTATCAGTTTCGTTAAAATATCGTCTTCTTTCACTATGCCCTACTATAACGTACTCAACGCCTAATTCTAAAAGCATATCGGCTGAAATTTCACCCGTATACGCTCCATTATCTAAAAAATGCACGTTTTCTGCGCCTAATTTTATATTACTACCTTTAAGCGCTTGTCCAACAGCGTAAATATCGGTTGCAGGCACGCACACTACAACTTCACAATTAGCGTCCTTAACTAAAGGCTTTAATTGATTTATAAGTTCAACCCCTTGTGATGGAGTTAAATTCATTTTCCAGTTACCTGCTATAATAGGTTTTCTCATAACGACTCCTTAATTTTTTTCGTTAAGACAAGCAATACCCGGCAATACTTTTCCTTCAAAAAGTTCAAGTGATGCTCCACCACCCGTAGATATGTGAGACATTTTATCTGCATAGCCAAGTTGAGCAACTGCTGCCGCGCTGTCGCCACCACCGATAATAGTAGTTGCGCTTGTTGCTAAACTCATAGCCTTTGCAACTTGCATAGTTCCCTTTGCAAGAGTTGGATTTTCAAATACGCCCATAGGACCGTTCCAAATAATAGTTTTACCACCTAAGATAACGTCGCTAAATAATTCCATTGTTTTTGGACCGATATCAAGTCCCATTTTATCACTTGGAATTTTTTTGCTATCAACTACTTCAACTTCAATTTTAGCATCAATAGGGTCAGGGAAAGAAGATGCAATAGTCGTATCAATAGGTAAATAAAGTTTTTTACCAAGACTTTCTGCCTTTAACAACATTTCTTTACAATAATCGATTTTTTCAAGGTCGACAAGCGAAGTGCCAACTTCATAACCAAGTGCTTTTAAGAAGGTATAAGCCATACCACCACCGATTATTAACGAATCACATTTTTCTAAAAGATTTGATATAACGTTAAGTTTATCTGCAACTTTTGCGCCACCCAAAACGGCAACGAAAGGTCTTTCTGGGTTTTCTAAACTGTCAGCCATAATCGAAAGTTCTTTTTCAATTAAGAAACCACATACTGCAACGTCAACGAGCCCGTATTCAACGATTGCAGCAGTCGACGCGTGTGAACGGTGTGCAGTACCAAAAGCGTCGTTTACGAAAACGTCGCAAAAACTTGCAAGTTTTTTACAAAATTCAATATCCTTACCTTCTTCGCCAGCGTCAAAGCGTAAATTTTCTAAAAGGAGTACTTCCCCGTCTTTTAACTCGCTTACCTTTTTACAAGCGTCTTCGCCAACCGTGTCGGTAGCAAAAGTAACTTTACCGTCTAAAAGTTCGTTGAGCCTTACACTAACAGGCTTTAACGAATATTTAGTAAGGTCTTTTTTAGCCTTTTCTAAAAATTCTTTAGTTAAAGCGTCTTTATCTTTTGGGTCTGCCTTTTCAACGGCTTTCTTTTCTTTTTTGTTAAGTTTAATAACTTCGTTAAACACGTTGTGAGGTTTACCCATATGTGAACATAATATAACTTTTGCTCCCTTTTCCATAAGATATTTAATAGTAGGTAAAGCGCCATTAATTCTGTTTTCATCGGTAATAACTCCGTCTTTCATAGGTACGTTAAAATCTACCCTTACAAGACATTTTTTACCTTTAACGTCTACGTCTTTAATTGTCTTTTTATTCATAGTGTACTCCTTAAAATAGCATTTTTAATATTGTATTCTATTTTAATTTAATTGTCAACTTTTTATCGTAATTATATGCTTTTTATATAATAAAAAACTAATTATATTCGTTTATTGCCACTAAAACCGTGCCTTTGTCTTTTTTAGTTGATTTTTCTTTACCTACAAAATTTTCGACGACTTTAGTAAACGGTTTTAAAATAGGCAAAATTAATAACGTTACTATAACGTTGAATAAGGTGTGAAAATTTGCTATTTTACGCTCAATCCCGTTAGAAAAACTATTAAAAAACAAAGATACTTTGTCTTTAAAAAGTATTAGTGGAATTATTAAAATTAACGTTCCAAACACGTTAAAAGCAAGGTTAAAAAAAGCAGTGCGTTGTGCTTCGATACTCTTGCTTAAACTTGTAAAAATTACCACAAAACAAGTGCCTATATTTGCACCTAAAACTAAAAACATACTGCTTTCAAAGGTTAAAAGTCCGTTTGACGCTAATAATATCATTATACTTGTAACTGCCGAAGAACTTTGCACTATTGACGTTATTAAAATACCGTTAAATAGTAAAAGTATTTCGTTTTTAATTAAAAAAACGTTACGGAATTGTTGAAAGTTTTTAAAAAACACTACCCCTTCGTTTACAATTTTAAGTCCTAAAAAAAGCGTTCCAAAACCAACCATTACCCCACCTATTCCACTAACTTTTTTGTTAGAAACAAAAGTTAATAAAAATCCGACAAAAGCAATTAAACCTGCGATTGCCGTTATATCAAAAGACTTCCCACCCGATAAAGAGACGATTTGCGCCGTAATCGTAGTACCGATATTAGTGCCCATAATTACTGCCGACGCTTGATAAAATGACAAAATACCGTTTGAAACAAAACCTATTAAAATTACGTTAGTTGCAACGCTTGATTGTAAAACTGCAGTTGAAAAAGCCCCCGTTAAAACACCTACGAACTTGTTTTTAGTAAAATTAGATAGAAGATTTTTTAAACCGTCGCCACTAAAACTTTCCATACTTTCACTCATCATTTTAAGACCAAGCAAAAATAAAGTTATACCACCAAGCGTTAAAAAAATATAAGAAACAATATGCATAATTCACCCTTTTATTATGTTTATT
>JAZRCS010000004.1:0-3023 GCA_045659885.1 Christensenellaceae bacterium | reverse complement strand
GTTAACGAACTATCAACGGCGTTTGGTAAACGAAGTGCCGAAACCGAAAGTCCTCTATTTACGAGTTTACGTTTACTATCGGCAACTTTATCACGCCTTAAAATACTATCGAAATGCTCGTTCCTTTCTTTAATTGCGTCGTATATTTCAAATCCTTCAAACCCGTAGTCGTAAGCGTAAGAACAAAGGTCTAAAAAAGTTGCTCTACTTACGTTTTTGGTTGAAAATGCTATTTTCATATTAAGCCTCCTCGGCTACGATTTTATTAAGCGCGTTTACGTACGCCCTTATGCTTGCTGCAACTATATCGGTTGACGTACCGTTACCCGAATAAAGTTTGCCTTTATTGCGAAGTCTTACAAGCGCTGAACCTAACGCTTCTTTACCTTCGGTTACCGATTGAACTTGATAATCGTCAAGTTCGTAGTGATGACCGATACATTGTTCGATTGCCCTAAAAGCAGAATCGATAGGACCTTCGCCAACGCTAACGCCCGATATAATTTCTCCGTTTCTTTTTAAGGTTACTTGCGACATTGACGTTGAAACGTTTGAACTTGTAGTCGTGTACGTTTCAAAGTGATAAGTTGACGGTGCTTGCATAGCGTTACTTGCTATAAGCGCTTCAAATTCTTTAACGCCAACCGTTCCCCTTTTTTCACAAACTTTGATAAGCGCATCGAATACTTTGCCTGCGTCGGTATCGGTAAGGTCGTAGCCTAAAGTAGTTGCAACTTTAGTTACGTCTTTTAAAGTAGAGTTGCTATCAAATAAAATTTTGTTTTTATCGTTTACGTCACTATTTACGTTTATATCTTTACTACTAATTTTTGAAAGTAATTCGTCTACGCTTGAGTGTATTTTAGTAACGTTAAGATTAATTTTTGCGCCTACGCTTGCTCCACAAACCGTGATAGCGTCGCTAATTTCGCCCGTTAAAAGCGCATCTTTACCAGATATTGCGCATTTTAAACCGTCTGCACCCTTAGCAATTGAAGAAAAGGCAGATGCAACACCCATTTTAACGGCGTTAGATACTTGAACGTATACCGAAACGCTAACTTCCTTTTTAACCTTTTCAACTAAAGAAGAAATCTCTTCATAAGTAGACGAACCTGCATTGTCGCAAATACTAATAACCGTTGCACCACTTTCTTCGGCAGTTTTTACGGCTTTTAATAAAAAGTCAATATCTGCCCTTGTTGCGTCAAGCGCAGAAAACTCTACGTCGCTTGTGTAGGTTTTTGCTGTTTTAATAAGTTCTACCATTTTAGAAAGCATTTTTTCTTGCTTTACGTGGTATAAGTATTCCATTTGAATAGTAGAAACGGGAAGTTCTATTTGTAAACGTGGTTTTTTAGCGTATTTAATACATTCCCAAGCACTTTCAACGCCTTTAACGTCAAATCCAACGGGAATTGCTAAAATAGCGTTTTTAACGTTTTGAGAAATTGTTTTATATATAATTGCGTCTTCACGAAAGTTTTTAACTTGTGGTAATTCAATAACGTCAACGCCTAGCAAGTCAACGCTTGTTGCAATAGCCGTTTTTTCACGGAATAAAAGCGAAACTTCACGCTCGTTACAAAGTTTTTTAAGCGTAACGTCAATAATATCAATTTTTTTCATAGTTAAACTCCTATACAATTATTTATTAATTAAAAAAAGTCCCGAAGCATTATTGCTTCGGGACGAGAAAATCGTGGTACCACCCAAAATTCGCTATAAAATAGCCTTAATAAACTCTAACAAGTCTTTGCCCTGGTAACGGAGCACGCCGTAATTCCTTACTATTACTTCACGAATTATGCTCGGGAGTGAGACTTTACTTTTCCTGCCTATTGACTTACACCAACCGTCAACTCTCTAAAAAGCGTGTAGAAAAATAAATAATTCCTTCACAGCATTTAATATTTTTTTAGTATATTAACATTATATTTTAATTTTGTCAACTGTTTTTAAGCGTTTGGCGATTTTATATTTTATTTATAAAATAAAGCGCCATAAAATGACGCTTTTATTGTTTTTTAAGCATTTAATCAACAAATAAGGCGTTAGTCACAAGTTAAGCAAGGCTCTTTTATAAATTTTTAAACGTTTAGAAGCGAGCAAGACAAGGCTCACGACGGCGAAACGCTGAAATAGACCTATATGGTCATTGAAGTGTTTAGCCTAAGTAAAAACGAACTATTGCGACGCTTATAAGCGTTTAAAACGCAGTAAATAAAGACTTATTTAACTGTAGGTATACCGTTTACGTATTCCCATTGATTTGAAAAATATATTTCAACGTTAGAAAATTTTACGTTATCTATTAATGAAAAGTTTGTAACGGATAAAAATATTTTTTGTTTAGCGTATGCGCTACCAAAACAATAACTGCCTAAATTAGTAACAGAAGAAGGTATTACTAAATTTTGTATTCTTGCTCCTTTAAAAGCACAAAAATCAATTTTAGTTAATTTGTTGGTAAAATTAAAAGTTACTTTGGTTAAATTTACACAACTTTCAAACGCACCCGTTTCAATCGTTTCAACGTTTGCGCCTAAAACTACTTCAGTTATTTTTTGATTGCCACTAAAAGCGTATTGACAAACTTTTTTAACAGGTAAACCCCTATGTGTGTCTGGTATAGTAATTTTAGTTAAATTATCATTTAACGTACCCATTACGCTGTAACTATCATCTTCTAATCTATAAATTAACTGTCCACCATCGATATCGTCTTTTGTCGTAACGATTTTTCCTATTATTTTAACGGTGTTATTAGTATAAGCAACAAATAATAATTTGTTTTGATTTATAAAGATTGATTTAGCGTATGGCTCGTTATTACTTTGATAACCACTTGATAACCCTTCGATATATCCACAATCAACAGTCGTTCCGTCGACTAAAACGACGTTTAATTTTTCCTCATAATCGCTTATAAAAATTCTTGAAACGTAACTAACGTTAGGTGGATTTACAGTATTAAAATTAACTTTTTGATTTATAAGTGATAGAGTAGCAACACGAGTTGA
>JAZRCS010000003.1:0-3670 GCA_045659885.1 Christensenellaceae bacterium | reverse complement strand
GATTTATCGATATACAAAACAAAGATATTCCGCTTCTATAAAAATAATAGAAAATGATTCCTCTATTTTTTCCATAATGGATAAAAAAATTATAACAATTTGTCGTTCAAAAAATTCAAGTTTTAAAAGACGCAATTTGGATAAACAACCCACAACTGCAAGAGAAAACACTTGTTATAAAGTAATTTTAGAAGACAATCAACAGAATCACTTCATTTGTGAAGATTTATCAATGTTGCCTCAAAATGGACAAACAACTACTTATTTAAATCATAATCCTAATTATTTAGAGCATTATAAAAGTATTATAGTTGTTCCTATTGCAACAGAAAATGCATATAATGAAGCAAATATTAATGCACATAATATAATATATGGGTTTATGACTGTTGATTCAAAAAACAAATCAAACGAAAAAAACATAGATATTATATATGAAACGGCAATAAGGCACACTCCACTTATTGTTGAATATATAAAAGCCTATAACAATATCACAGGAGGATATATTAGTGAAATATTCAAATAATTCTTACTTTAATGAAAAAATTAAAATTAAGGTTAACGGCATTACTGTAATAGGTTATACAAACAAAAATAGTTCCTTAGTAAAAGTAGGAGCCTTATATTATTCAAAGCAACCTGCAAAAAAAGTTTTCGTTATAGACTCAAAAAAGAATTAAATTTACTTTTTCAGTATAAAAACAAAGGCGAACCCGTCTCCTAAAGGAAACGGGTTCGTCTTTACTTTGTTTGGTGACCCCTACGAGATTCGAACTCGTGTTACCGCCGTGAAAGGGCGATGTCTTAACCGCTTGACCAAGGGGCCTAAAAATTATTCAACTTTTTAAGTCATTTATGGTAGCGTTTTGTTTTTGGTAGCGGCGGTCAGATTCGAACCAACGACCTGCCGGGTATGAACCGGCCGCTCTAACCAGCTAAGCTACGCCGCCATATATACTGCTTTCGCAGTCAAATGCCTTAGTATTATATATAAAATTTTTAATCTTGTCAAACATATTACGCCATTTTTTTCAAAAAATTTTTATTTGTATAGCGTAATACTAATTACTAACTATTTTTATCTTCTATTGCCTTGCTTTCTTCTAATCCTACAACTTCGTCAACAGGCATTGCAAAAGCTATTCCTTGAGCCTCTGTCGTCGTTCCTACTGAATTATAAAGTCCTTTTAAAATACCGTCAACAAGGTCGGCTTTTGCAAGTATCATAACAATTTCTTTCTCAGGGGTAATTGAAATATTAAAAATCTTTTCAGCCTCTTTTGAAATAGTACCCCTTCCACTAATAACCGTGCCACCTTTTGCGCCACAAGCCTTTGCCGTTTCCATAACCATTTCAGAATAACCGTCGTTTACTATTGAAAAAATGCATTTAAACCCTTTTTTCATTATTTTTTACCCCCTTCTTTAACAGTTTTATCATTGCTAAGCAACTGATATACCGATACACCTATTATGCTATCAAGCGCTATCGTATACGCTATACCTTTGCCGTTTTTAACCGTCTTAAACTTTTCGCTCAAAGTGTCCATAGCGTCTTTAATTTTATCTTCCCTTATAAACGATAAAATTACTGCCTTGTCACTTTCGTTAATTCCAAGTAGGTCAAGCATTTGCGAATTTGCCGTTCCCCTACCATATAAAACCATTTGCACGTTAACTTCATACTGCTCTAATAAATCTACAAAAAAAATAGACTTGCTTCTATCAACGACGGTTATTAGTATTTTTATTTTATGAACGTTAGAAGTTTGTTTCTTTGTAGTTTTTTTAGTTTCCTTCTTCTTCGTCGCAGTTTCTTTAATTACTTTTTTTGCCATATTTCACCTATAAAAAACGAATAATTTGGTCGTCCTTATCGTCTAAAATTTTGCGCATAGCAAGTTTTTCGCTTAATTTCTTTCTAAATATTGCAGTAAAACCAAGCATTTGTATCGTTATAAGTGGAGTCATTGCTACCATTGATACGATACCAAAGGCGTCTGATAAAATATTTCCACCACAAGCAACGCATACGCCTATTGCAAAAGGCAAAATAAAGGTTGACGTTAAAGGTCCAGACGCTACACCACCCGAGTCAAACGCTATCGCCGTATAAATTTTAGGAACGAAAAACGAAAGACCAAGCGATATTAAATAACCTGGAATTAAATAATATAAAATTGAAAACCCAAATATTATTCTTATAACCGACAAGCAAATTGATGCGCCCACGCCGACGCTTAGCGCTATCATCATAGCCTTTTTTGAAACGTTGCCGTGAGTAATTTCTTCAACTTGCTTATTTAAAACGTGAACGGCTGGTTCGGCAAGTACTACCACTAAACCGAGCACAAAACCTACTACCGTTACGGCAATAGGCGACGATTTTGAAAGTTCTTCACCCATTTTATAACCGATAGGCATAAATCCAACGTGAACTGCAGTTAAAAATACTATTAAACCGATAAAAGTAAACGCCGTTCCTATTAAAATTTGTATAATTTTCTTTTTAGAAAGTTTTAAAATAGCAAAATTTATAACAAAGAAAAAGGCAACTATTAAACCAAGCGCAATACTTACATCTTTAATAGTTTTCACAAACGTGTGCAACACGTAAGAGCCGATATCGTTTGCTAAAAGATAGTCGCTTGGATTTGGAGCAGTAATATCTCCCCCGTTTATTAAACTTAAAATTAAAACGGCTAAAATAGGACCAACCGAACAAAGGGCAACTAAACCGAAACTGTTTTCGTTTGCATTTTTGCCACCTATCGTGCTTGCAATACCAACGCCAAGCGCCATTAAGAAAGGCACGGTGATAGGTCCTGTCGTAACGCCACCCGAGTCAAACGATAAAGGAATTAATTGAAAGTTATTATTATCAATAGAAAGAACGAATAACGCTAAAGCAAATAAAACCATATAAAAATATATAAGCATACTTGCTAAGTCTTTTTTAAATACTATTTTTAAAATTGCTAAAATTAAAAATAAGCCAACGCCTAAACCTACGAAAATTATTATCGAATTGCTACCTATTTGACTTGCAAGAACAATCAAGTCTGGTTCTGCAATAGTTATCAAAACGCCTAAAGCAAAACAAATAATAAGCAATAAATTTAAGTTTTTAGATTTAGTTAAGCCAGAGCCTACGTATTCGCCCATAGGAGTCATAGCAATATCAGCGCCTAACGTGAAAAACCCTATACCAAAAATTAAAAATAACGCCGACACGCTAAAAACCACAACTTCATTTAACGATAAATTAATTAGTGGCGTAAAGTTTAATATTATAACGATAAGCGTTACGGGCAAAACCGATATTAACGATTCTTTAATTTTGCTGTGTAATAGTTTTTTCATAATTAACTCCACGATTATTCTATCATAAAAAGTTTAAAAATAATAGTAATTTAGTAAATTTTTTTAATTTTTATTTTAAAAAAATAAAAAGCGCGCCCTACTTTGTTAAAACGAAGTATAAGCGCGCCTAAAATCATGAGTTTTTTATTTAATTTTACGACATTCCATATAATATCTTTTATCTTCAGCGTGTCCCATTGAGAAGGTTTTTCTTGGTAACGCTCCGTCAAACATAACCGTTTTAAAAAGTTCAGATTTGCCCATGCCTGAGAAGATAAAGCCGATTGCATTTTCTTGACTTGCT
>JAZRCS010000002.1:0-21733 GCA_045659885.1 Christensenellaceae bacterium | reverse complement strand
TCGTTCATAACCGAAAACCCGATTATTAAATCACAACTTTCTAAAAGTGACTTGATTTTTTCGTAAAAGTGTGTAAAATTAGGTTGTTTTAAAATATATTCTTTTGAATATCTTAAAGGTATGTGTACGCTAAATCTTTTAGTGCAAGGACACATCACAACGTCTTCTTGTTTTATTATATTAAAATTTTCATCTGCAATACAATAACCAAATGAGCACATACTTCCGTCGCTATGTGAACCCGTTGTACTTTCAATGTCGTAGGCTAAAATTCTCATATATTCCTTTAATTATTCATAAGTCCGTCAATAAATGACGGACTTTCAATATTATTCTTCTTCAGGGTAATTTTCTTCTAAGTAAGTATCAAACGCGTCTTTATCTTCTTGTGTCATTTTACCTAAAAGACTTTCATTTAATTTTTTTACTTTTTCTCTATCTAACGAAGCGTATTCTTCAAGTTTTTGTTGATATTTAGACGTTTCTTCACCTTCTTCTGCATCTTGCATCGCATCGGTAATATCTAAACAGTAAACGTAATTATAAAAATATTCTGCAGTATAAACGCCCAAGAAATATTTTTTATCGTTTGCGTTTATTATTGTTGGTTTAAAGAAAGCATCTTTAAGCGACATTGCAAGTGCGTTTAATTTGTAAAGTTCTTTGTCTTCAGCATTTTCGTCAAGCACGTAATAATAACCTTCTGCATCGGCAAAATAGAATAAATAATTTTCTACAAAGTAAAGCGAATATTCTTTACAGCCTTCAAATACAGTTTCAACTTTATCGTTTTTGCCTTGCGCATAATCGTATTTACGTAAACCGTAATACGTGTCAACGTAATAAATTTCGTTAAGAGACTTTACGTAAGAAGTTTGAGTTATCGCACTCTTAATTAAATTATCACTATAACCTAATTCTTTAACGAAGGTATAATCTTTTTCATTAAGTTTATTATCTTTTCCGTCGTTATCAAAGTTTTCAATTAACGCACCGTTATTTAAATAATCAACTGCAAAATAAATCACCGAACTATCGCCTAATTTAGTTATAGAGTAAAATAAATATTTACCCGTATTTTTAATTAAAGTAATAGTAAAACCATCAAAACCACCTTCGGCTATAGTTGGAGCATTATCCCTGTCCCCTCTACCGATAGCGTAACTACCTGCGCCAGAAAGACAAATTTTAGCATCTTCATCGCCAACCGTATAACTGTATAAATCGTCAAACTTTTCGGTAACGTCTTCGGCTAATTCTTTTGAATCCGAAACTATTGTATAGAAAATATTATTCGAATTATCTTCTGGTAATAAAACTTCTTTATACGCGCCACTTGTCCAAGTCTTTTTGTTTTGAGTATTTACAACTTTGATATAGTTTTTAGCGTTACCATCGTCGTCTTCTTCACTATAAGTATATGCAAGATAAACCACGTCGTCTTTTTCGGTAAACATATAGTCGACAGCATTATTCGTAACCGTTGCTATAGGGTTTTTATCCATTTTACCCGTTTCTAAGTTAAACTTGTAAAATTCCGTTTGAGTATTTTTTGCTTGACCAGATGCGTTCTTTTTATCGCTTGGAGTTGCAAAATAAACGTTATCACCGTAAAAATATACACCCCTATCATATTGACCCGTAATAAAAAGTTTTGGTATAACAACTTCAACGGCATCTTGGCTTGGATTAGCAAGTTGTGATTTTGCAATTCTAACGAGAGAACCTTTAATAACTTCGCCAAATTTATTATCATCTTCAACACTTACCTTACCGTTTATAAAATAAATGTAATCGCCCTTTTCTACGACTGCGCTACCGTTAGTTGATATAGTTACTTGTCCATACGTATTATCTAAAACGTCTGTTTTGAAACTACAACCTGTAAATATAAACACGCACGCCATCACGACGATAAGTAATATAGACAATTTTTTCTTCATATAAGTCTCCCTATTATGGAATAATTTTCAAATTTTAAAAATACAATGTATAAAGGCGTTTATCACGCTTATATTAAAGTATTACATTGTATTATTATATACTAAATCTCTTGAATAATCAATGATTTTTAATAAAATTATTTAAATGTTTTTATAAAATCGGGGTAAATTTTGGAAAATTTTGGATTAATTGATTTATTTAGCAAACTTCTATCGCAAAAACAATCGTTTGAACCTAAAAAAGACGACGCTAAAACTACTAAAAAAGTAGAGCCTATAAAGATTTCTCAATTGCCTTCATACTATACGCAGTCGTCTATCGTTTCGTTAATTAAAAGGCACGAAGAATTATCTAAGCAAATTGATAAAAACAACAAAAAAAATTAATTTAATACGTTAGTGAATTAATATTAGCAAAAAAGACTTACAATTTACGACAAATCGTTTTGCAAGTCTTTTTTTATTATTTATTTAACAATCTTTTTATTTTAGAAATTGCTTTTAATCCTGCCTCGTAGCCCCTTTCGTAAGCAAAAAGTAATCTTTCTGCTTTAAATTGACTCATATCTTCAAGGTCGGGTCTTATAAGCACGTTTGGTTTATATTTTTTTAAGTTACGCTCGGTTATATGACAGTCGTTGATTTCAACTATTCTTAAAGCGTGAGATAATATGTTTTTAGACTCTTTATAAGGCTGTAAAGCGCCTAAAACGTCTACTGCAATTATTATATCGCAATTAGTTTCTTTTGCTTCTTTAAGTGGAAGTCTTACGAAAACGCCACCATCAACTAAAACGTGCCCGTTTAATTCAACTGGTTTAAATACCGTAGGTATTGTCGAACTTGCTCTTACAGCAGGCTCGACTAAACCTTTGTTTAAAAGTACGCTTTCACCCGTAACGATATCAACGGCAACACAACTAAAAGGTATTTCTAAATCTTCAAAATGAACTTCGCCTATATATTTTGACAATATACTTCTTAATTTAACAGACTTTAAAAGAGCAGTTTTATTAAGTGGAAATACCGATAAATCGGCAATTTGCGACATTTTTAAACTTTCTGCAACCTTTACAAGTTCACTTGGTTTTATTCCTTTACTATAACAAGCGCCAACGACAGAGCCCATTGAACAACCTATGATACAGTCGGGTTTAATTCCATTTTCTTCAAAGGCTTGTAACACGCCTACGTGCGCTACTCCCCTTGCGCCACCAGCACCTAATACTAAACAAATTTTTTTAGACATAATACTACCTTTAATTATTGTACAATAGCAATTTATTTATAACTAAAATGTTAGTTAATTTGACAAAAAATGCCGATGCGAAAGCAACGGCATTTTATCATTTTACTTTGAAAGTCTTTCTTCAAGAGCGTCAAGTTCTTTTTTAAGTTCTTCTGGAAGTCTATCACCAAATTGTGCATAGAATTCTTTAATACCCTTAACTTCTTCAAGCCAAGTTGCTTTATCAACAGAAAGTAATTCTTCAATTACTTTTTCGTCAATATCAAGACCTTCAACGTTGATATCCTTTGCATAAGGAATATAACCGATTGCAGATTCTCTTGCATCAACTTTACCTTCACATCTATCGATAATCCATTCAAGTACACGAAGATTATCACCAAATCCTGGCCAAATGAAGTTGCCTTCGTCGTCCGTTCTAAACCAGTTTACGTTGAAGATTTTTGGTTGTTTAGAAATGTTTTTACCCATATTAATCCAGTGAGCAAAATAGTCAGCCATATTGTAACCAACGAAAGGTCTCATAGCCATAGGGTCCCTTCTAACGACACCAACTGCACCTGTTGCAGCAGCAGTCGTTTCAGAAGCCATAATCGAACCTACGAATACACCACTATTCCAATTCCACGATTGATATACGAGTGGAGCAGTTTTTGCTCTTCTACCACCAAATACAATTGCTGTTACAGGAACGCCTTCTGGTGCTTCAAATTCACTTGAAATGCAAGGACAGTTGATAGCAGGTGCAGTAAATCTACTGTTAGGGTGAGCAGCCTTAACTGCTTTACCGTCAGCATCAACCATACCAGGCCACCATTCTTTACCAGTCCAGTCAATAAGATATTCTGGCATTTTCTTATCAACATTATCTTTTTCCATTGCTTCCCACCAAACCGTATTAGTTTTAGGGTCTAAAGCAACGTTTGTAAAGATAGCGTCTTTCATTGCCGATTCAAGAGCGTTAAAGTTAGATTTTTTGTTAGTACCAGGGGCAACGCCAAAGAAACCGTTTTCTGGGTTAATAGCCCAAAGTCTACCGTCTTTACCAACTCTAAGCCAAGCGATATCGTCGCCTACAGTCCAAACTTTATAACCTTTCTTTTGATATTCAACAGGTGGAATAAGCATTGCAAGGTTCGTTTTACCACAAGCAGATGGGAACGCTGCAGTAATATAGTTAATTTCGCCGTCTGGTTTTTGAATACCAACGATAAGCATGTGTTCTGCCATCCAACCTTCGTTTTTACCTTGGTAAGATGCGATACGAAGTGCAAAACATTTTTTACCTAAAAGAACGTTTCCACCATAACCAGAGTTAACCGACCAAATCGTATTATCTTCTGGGAAGTGAAGAATATATCTCTTTTCAGGGTCAAGGTCTGCTTTAGCGTGTAAACCACGAACGAAGTCGTTACTATCGCCAAGAACGTCTAAAACTGCTTTGCCTACACGAGTCATTATCTTCATTGATAATACTACGTAAATAGAATCAGTAACTTCAACGCCTGCTTTTGAGAAAGTAGAACCTACTGCGCCCATTGAATATGGAATAACGTACATCGTTTTACCTTTCATTGAACCTTTGAAAATTTCGCCTACTTTTTCGTATGCTTCTTGTGGGTCCATCCAGTTGTTGATAGGACCTGCGTCTTCTTTATTTTTACAACAAATGAAAGTTCTGCCTTCTACACGAGCAACGTCGTTTGTTGCAGAACGGTGAAGATAACAACCAGGAAGTTTTTCTTGGTTAAGTTTAATCATTTCACCAGTAGCAAGCGCTACTTGTCTTAATTCTTCGTATTGAGATTCTTCGCCTGTAATCCAAACGACTTTTTCTGGCTCGCAAAGTGCAATACTGTCGTTAACGAATTTTAAAACTTGTTCGTTATTAGTTAATGGTTTGTTTGACATTTTAGCCTCCTATAAATTTCATAGAAATATTAATTATTTACTTAATAAAACGTTAGCGAACAAACTTCGCCATCATAATTTATTATATTTTAACATAATAAATCGACGTTGTAAACCACTTTTGTAAAATTTTACCTTTTATTTTTCATTTTTATATTTTTTACGCAATTATCGTCACAATAACTAAAAATCGTCTATTTTTTGAGCCGTACGAATAAATATAATGTACTAAAGGTGTTTTTATGAGTTTTTCTAAATTATTTATTTTAAAAAGCGTAGACGATAAAAATTTTACTACAAACAAAATTATCGGCGTTTTAAAAGTTGTAAAAGAAAAAGAAATAACTATCCATATTGATTTTTACACTTGTTTAAAAAACGAGTGTCATGCATTTATTTTTGATGGTGAAAAGCATTACTTCTTTTCTCTTTCAAACGACTTAAAACAGCATATTGTCCTAAAAGAACAATTAAATTTAGATAAATTTACTTTCTGTGTCTTTAAAAAGGCCGACTTTAATATTTTAACCTTGACTTTTAACGGAAATACTAAAATCGACGTTTTAGATTTAAAAAAACTAATAAAACAAAATTTTAACTATAAAAAGGACGACTACGTTTATGACGACGAACAACTTGCAACCGAAAACTACTATGCTACAGACGGCGTATCTTACCAAGATGAAAACATTGACGACAATTATTTGCAAACGCAAAAAAAAGAAGAAGATGGGCGTTTGCCTATCTTTAATGAAACAATCGTTACTACAAACGCAAACTACTTTACTAAAGTCAAAGATAAAGTAAACGAGTTACTTTCAAACAATGCGAAAAACGATTTTTTGAATTTAATTTATAAAAACGGTATTTTCGTTGACGTTAAGTATTCTAAAAACGGCTACTACTCTTTTGGAATTATTTACGACGACGCCTCTTTAAAAAACGCAAAATATATTTGCTACGTCGTTTTAGGCACTTACAATAACGTTCCTAAAGGTTTTGAAAATATAAGTAAATTTATTCCACTTAAAAATTATCTTCCTTACGACGACGGCTATTTTATCATTTTTCAAGACGCTTTTACGGGAAAAACATTAGTTCAACACTTATAAATTTTAACTTTTTCGTCAACAATTATTTTAGGAGATAATTTTATGCAAAAAGTAGTTATAGTTGGCGCAGGAGTTAGTGGTTTAACGTCGGGAATTTTAGCCTTACGAAAAGGATTTGACGTAGTAATTTATGAAAAGAGCAATCAAGCAGGTGGTAACCTTACGTCTTGGAAAAGAGATAATTTAATTATCGACGGTTGTATTCACTGGCTAACGGGCACAAACAAAAATACTTCTACCTACCAACTTTGGAAAGAAGTAGGTGCCTTTGACGACCATGAAATTTTAAAATTAGATAGACTTTTTACAAATTACAACGGATTAGAAAAAGCAACTTTATACCGTGATATTGATAAAACCGAACAAAGCCTTATTGCCTTATCTAAAGAAGACGAAAAGGAAATTAAATCATTTATTTTAGCCGTTAAAAAAATGCAATTTTTATTAGGCGTTGGTGGAGAAAACAACAATAAAAAAGCGTCGGCAAAAGACTATATTTCTTTTATTCCACAACTTTTAAAATACTATAATTTAAACCTTTTTAATTTGTCAAAAAAGTTTAATAACAAAACTATAAGTGGACTTTTTACTAATTTTATAGGTGGCCAATTTTCTTCGCTTGCGCTTATTTTAACGTATGCGAATTTTATTTCGGGTAACGCCGATTTAATTAAAAGTGGTTCTAAAAAAATGGCAGATAATTTAGTTAATACTTATCTATCGCTTGGTGGTAAATTAGTTCTTCGTAAAGGAGTTAAAAAGGCTAATATTATTATAGATAAAGTCGTTTCAGTTACGTTAGACGATAATAGTCAAGTTTATTTAGATTATTTAATTCCTACGGGAGACGCTAAATTTATTTACAACGATTTACTAAACGTCGAAATGCCACAAAACTTAAAAAAATGGTACAATAATAAAGGCGCTTTGCAATTTTCAAGTTTAGGAATTGCTTTTAAAGTTGATAAAGATAAAGTTCCTTTTAAGGTGGATTGTTCTTTTAATATTCCGTTAAAATACAAGTGCTTACTACGTGTTAACCATATAAATTTAAGGGAATATTCTTATGACGACGCGTTTATTAACGATAATAAAACGGTGTTGCAAGCGCTAACTTTTTTAAGCGAAGAAGAAAGTTTAAAATTTATAAATTTAAGAAAAGATTACGTGCAATATAAAATTGAAAAAGAAAGAATCTGCAATTTATATAAAAATTGTATTGAAACGGTTATTCCTTCGCTTAAGGGTTGTATTGAAGTAATCGATTGTTGGACGCCTGCAACGTATAAAAGATATAATTATTCTAAAATAGGCTCGTGGATGAGTTTTGTAATACCTAAAAAAACACTCCCTTTAAGATGCTCTAACCGTGTAAAAAGGGTTAAAAACGTTATAATAGCGTCTCAATGGTTAAGTCCCCCTGGTGGTCTTCCCATAAGTCTTGAGCAAGGAAATAACGCCGTAAAAAGTTTAGTTAAACTTGCTAAAAAACAAAAGGCGTATAAAGTTAAATTCCAGATGGCAAAAACAAGCAATTGACAACATTATCAAATTATGATATACTCGTATAAGCATTCAAAGTACTACGTATTTTGAGTGCTTTTTAGGTACTTATGAAACTTTTTAATAAATTAAAATCTTACTTTAACAAATACGACTTGTGTTTATTTTTAATATCGTTTACTATCTTAACAAGCGTCTTTATAATTTTTGATAGAACTAATTATTTTACGTTAATAATGTCTATTTTAAGCGTTGCTATGCTTATTTTAATTGCAAAAGGCAATGTAATAGGCGAAATTTTTAGCGTTTTCTTTTGTACTTTTTATTCGGTAATTTCATATAAAAACAGATATTACGGCGAATTAATTACATATCTATTTATGACTATGCCTATGGCTATTCTTTCAATTTTTTCGTGGCTTAAAAATCCGTATAAAAACAACAAACTTCAAGTAAAAGTTAATAGAATTACTATTAAAGAAGTGGGTTTTATGATTTTATTAACTATTATAGTAACGTGGATTTTTTATTTTATTTTAAAATACTTTGATACGGCAAATTTATTGTTTAGCACACTTTCAATTAGCAGTAGTTTTATAGCAGTTTATTTAACTTTTAGAAGAAGTGAATATTACGCTTTGGGCTATGCTTTAAACGATATTATTTTAATCGTTTTGTGGTCTTTAGCAACTTTAAACGATATAAGCAACGTTTTGTTCGTAGCGTGTTTCGTTGTGTTTTTTATAAACGACTTATACGGTTTTATAAGTTGGTCTAATATGAAAAAATCTCAAAGTAAAGAATAAATTTAAAATTTTAATTAGAAAAATTAAAAACCTTGTCAAAATATTTTGACTTTAACTTAATTATGTGCTAATATTATTAGGCTAACTTGTTTTGACGATATTTTTAAATGATTTTAGTTCGGTCGCGCCCCTGCTTCGGTTCCCTTAGTAGTGGAGCCCAAAACTCAAATTTAAAAACTAAATATTTATAAAACTTAAGCTATGGAAAAGTACCCAAGAGGCTCAAGGGGCTCCCCTGCTAAGGGAGTAGTATGTGATAAACGTAGCGCGGGTTCGAATCCCGCCTTTTCCGCCAAACATTATAGGACACTTGCTAGTGTCCTTTTTGTTTGTCGTCAAGGCGTTATTCTCACAAGTTCGCTCGTTCGCCACGACGGCTAACCCCTCGCAAACAATGTTTGCCTTCCCCTTATTAAGGGGCAGAAACCCGCCTTTTCCGCCACAAATAAGGACACCTTTTTAGGTGTCCTTTTTTGTGCTAAATTGCGCGGGATGAGAACCTTTAGGTCGGCCGTCATATGATGGACTTGCTTTGACGGGCGTAGGTCAAACAGGGGCCCCATTTTAATGGGGTATGTTTGTATCCCGCCTTTTCCACCATAATCTTAAATTTTAAAACAAAAAAACCGCACCCCCTTACGGCTGATGCGGGTTGGAACGTTACGTTGACGTTCCCGCCTTATTGGCACTATTATTATATGCTATTTTAATTAACTTGTCAACTTTTACTTTTGTATTTCATAAAATTCTTTAATACCCTTTTGCACGTATTGATTTTGCTCTGGGTCTAAATAATTTAAAAGGGCTAATAATTCGCCTATATGCACTAATTCTTCATTTTTAATACTTTGCCAAGTTTGACGCGCTAACCTGTCGTTAGTGCTATGCATATGAGCGTCATACTCTATTACTGCTTGAATTTCGCCTATTAAATCTTGCCTTGCTTTTTGCAAGGTGTCAAAACTCATAACCGAAGGTGTTATTTCACTGTTATACATACTCATCTCCTTTATAATCTACTGCTAATTTATGTTAAAGTTCGGCATTAAGTTCCTGCGCAATTTATAAAATTATTTTAATAAAACGCTTAATTTAATTGAAATTATTTTAATATTGTGATATTATATATCTATTATGAATATACGGAAGCGTATCGAAGTGGTTATAACGGCCTTGACTCGAAATCAAGTATACGGCAACGTATCGTGGGTTCGAATCCCACCGCTTCCGCCACAAAATAAGCACCTATGTAAGGGTGCTTTTTTTGTGCTAAATTGCGTGGGATGAGAACCTTTAGGTCGGCCGTCATATGATAGACTTGCTTTGACGGGCGCAGGTCAAACAGGGGCCCCGTTTTAATGGGGGTATGTTTGTATCCCACCGCTTCCGCCAGAAAAAAAGTAAGTGGTTTTGCCACTTGCTTTTTGTTTTACTAAAGTTTATGGTGGATTCGAACGGGTGGGTATCGGCAACTTAAAAATTTATTGTTATACGCATAGTTGCCGACAAACAGTAGTCACCCACTGTTTGCCACACTGGCGTGAAAGTGTAGCAATAGCGAAACGGAGCGAATCCCACCGCTTCCGCCAGAAAAAAAGCACACATTTGTCTACCAAGACAATGTGTGCTTTTTTCAACTAAATCCGCCGATGGCGGAATACATCCCACTTACGTGGGATGAAATTGCTTCGCGATGAAATCCGACTTCGTCGGGTTAGTAGAGGCGGATTTAATTTCATCTGAGGCGAAAGCCGAAGATTTCATCCGAGCTTGCGAGGATTTCATTGATATACAAGGCTCCGCCTTGATTTATTTGCGAAAGTGTGATATAATAAACCCACCGATAAATAAGAATTTGTAGGAGAGATAGTATGGCTATTATTAAGAATGAAATACCGATTTTAGAGTTTGACACAAAGCAGACAGCAGTTCTTAATCCTACTCACGAAAATCTCGGTTTGTATCTGCCCAAGAAATGTGTGTTCGCCTTTCTTGGTGCTTACATAGATGAATATGCCAGTAAAACAGATACCAAACAGGTATCCACCTTTGTGAGTGCGACAAAGCATTACCCTATTTACATTACAAAGTACAAAGGGGAGGAAATTGTGCTTTGTCAAGCACCCGTTGGTGCTGCACCTGCAGCACAGATACTAGATTGGTTGATTGGTTATGGTGTCTGTGAGATTATCTCAGCAGGCAGTTGCGGTGCTCTTGAAAAATTCCCCGAAAGTACATTTCTTGTTCCCAGTAAGGCCCTCCGTGACGAAGGAACATCTTATCACTATGCTCCACCCTCTCGATTTATGGAAATTAGTGAGAAGGCCAGAAAAGCCATCGAGCAAACTATCCTTGAGCATGGCATAAAGTATCAAGAAGTCATCACTTGGTCAACCGACGGATTTTTCCGTGAAACGAAAGAGAAAGTGGCCTATCGCAAAAGCGAAGGTTGTGCAGTTGTAGAAATGGAATGTTCCGCGCTTGCCGCTTGTGCTGATTTTAGAGGTGCGACATGGGGCATGATACTTTACACCGCCGACAGCCTTGCGGATGTTGATAAGTACGACGAGCGCAACTGGGGTGGTAATGCATATGAATATGCGCTTACACTTTGCCTTGATGCGGTTATTAAATTATAAAGCAGTTAGATAAATTCCAATTTATCGAGCAACGTTCTGGTATACTTTTCACTGTTCTTACCTACGTTTACACACCTTTTTACTGTTCTTTCGCATAAAAAACCTAAAACAAATTTTATCGTTTTAGGTTTTTTTGTTACGTTGATTATGGAACGAAACCATAGGTGCGTCCGTCATATGACGGATAAAACTTGACGGACAAAGGTCAAACAGGGACCCCGTTTTAACGGGGTATGTTTGTATCCCTAACTCTTCGCCAAAACCGACTAAAATGTTGCAAAAACAACAGTTTTAGTCCTTTTTTTATGCTAAAAATGACTATTTTAGGGCGAAGAAACGCTTTTTTGTGATTTTTTTCTTTAAATTTTCTTTAAAAATAAGGTTTTAATATGTAAAATATCTATTCTATAAAATTCAATAATTTTAATTTAATTTTTAAATTAAAAACATTGACATTACAACGAATTTATATTAATATATATACTATATATTTTAAATAAATTTATATTAATATATATTATATATTTTAGTTGAATAAATTAATCTTATACTGCAAAATTTAAAGGAGTATTTTTTATGAAAAACAACGAAAAAACATCTTCACTACACAGTAAGGTGGTAAACATTTTAAAATCAAAAATTACACGTAATATTCTTTTAATATCAATGCTTTTTGCATCACTTCTTTGTATGTTTATGCTTGATAAACAAAACTATATTCGTGAAGAATATCTTCCTTTCCTTGAAAGCAATTTTATTTCTAACTTTATGACTTTATTCAAAATTTCAAGTTTTAATATTATGATTAACGCTTGGATGATATTTTTTGTTTTCTTTTTTATTATTGTTGTAATTTTTGTTGGAAATATTTTTAGTCATAAAATTATAGATAACAAAGAAAACAAACTTGTTGCAGGCATAATTTACTATTCTTCTTTAACTTTAATTTGCATTGCAATCGTTTTCGTTGCATATATGCTTGGCGCTTTTGAATCGCTTGACAACAACACTTCAGGTTTATTCTTAAATCTCATTTATACGCTTATTATTTGCTTTGGCTTTATCTTACTTGTTCCTATATTCTTTATAATCGCTTACTATTTAGTAAAACTTATTTTATATTTAATTGCTCTTTCATTTAAAACTGTAAAAACTTATTATAAAGACGTTAACGAAAAAGATAAGCAAGCAGATTCAACTTTATCACCGGAAAAGATTTTCCCATCTCTTGTAAATATAGATAATACTCCTGTTGAAATTGTAGAAAATCCAGACGAAATTGACCTTGAAACTATGTGTTTGCAATTTCAATCATACGCTTGCAATAATCATAAAATCTACTATGATTTACCACTTATTCGTTCGTTTATAGCAGGTCTTGCTACTTCAAGGCTTATTATTCTTGAAGGCTTAAGTGGTACGGGCAAATCTATGTTACCAAGAATGTTTACAATGTTTACTAACTCAAACGCTTTCTTTGCCCCTGTTCAAGCAACTTGGCGTGATAAAAGTGATATGTTAGGTTTCTATAGCGAATTTTCTAAAACGTTTAAACCAACTCCGTTTTTAGAAAATCTTTATGCTGCATCATATTCGCAAAAAACTAATCTTATGGTTTTAGACGAAATGAACCTTTCACGTATTGAATATTATTTTGCAGACTTCCTTTCTATTATGGAATACCCTGCCGAAGACTGGAAGATTCGTATTTTCGACCCTCAAACTAACCAAAGATTACCTAAAAATCTTACGGGTGGTTGCATAAGCGTACCTACTAACACTTACTTTATAGGCACTGCTAACACAGACGACTCTACTTTCACTATCACTGATAAAGTTTACGACCGTGCCGTTATTATCGACTTTGACGAAAAAGTTAAACCTATTGAAACTTCTTTTAAATCAAATGCAATTAACATAACTGCACAAGGTCTACAAAATTTATTCGAAGATGCAATTAACAATAAAAAGTATTGTCTTACCGAAAAAGAAACGGAAAAATTCCTTAAAATTTGCGACTTTATGAAAGAGGCGTTTGACGTAAGATTTGGTAACCGTATTATGGTTCAAATTGAAACTTTCGTTCCTGTATACGTTGCTTTAGGTGGCACTAAAGAACAAGCGCTTGACTTTATGTTTGCACGTAAAATTTTACGTAAAGTTGATGGAATGAACGAAGATTTCGTTAAGGAAGAATTAAATAACCTTACAAAACTTATAAACACTTTATACGGCAAAAAAGTGTTTACAGAAACGGAAACTTTAATTGCTAAATACATAAAAAGGTTGGTTTAATAAATTATGAAAAATGAAAGCCAACAAATTTTAAATACCTTTTCACGAAAATTAATAAACAGCCGTTTTCGTGTTGCTCCACAAAAACTTATCGACCAACTTAAAACAGGTGAATTCGGCTACACGGTTACCGAAAATACCGAGCCCGTAGACGTAAACGATTTCGTTTTAGTTGACGATTTTATTGTTTTAATCAACCATATTAAAACAATTTTCAACAATCCACTTAAATTTCTTAAAAAAGAAAACATTATTAAGCAAGTTGAAACTACGTCAAATTTTAGCAATTCGGCGTTAAAATCAACGCTTAGAGATGAAAAATTATGGAAGGTTAAAGACGGCAAGTTTTCACCCGAATTCGTACACACTTTCGTTTATGAAGACAACTTTGCCATCTACGAAAATAAATTCGTTTGCTACGTTGTAGATAGAGTGTACGAGGCCGTTTGCAAAAAAATTAACGAACTTGCTCTTTCTGTTGAAACTGTCAATAAAAAAATGAGTAAAGACGGTGCAAGCACCTTTACTACTACCGAATACGTAGACTTTATGGTTGACGACCTTTTAACGCTTATTACAAACGAAAGCGCAACCGTAGGCGTTATACGCTCACTTATTAAAACTAAAAAATTACTCGTATCTCTTAAAAGCAAAGAAATTTATCGCGCGTGTAAGAAAGACGGCAAGTTTAATCCTCTTTCGTTAAAAGCCACTAATATACTTACTAAAAACGACAACTACCGTTACGTATACAATTTCTATCTTAATTACTTTAATAGAGAGCCCGAAATTAACGAACAAGATAAAATGTATCTTGGATTTATGACTGTAAACCTTTTAGGCGCGCTTGACAAACTTGGTTTTACCCTTGCGCACGATACGGAAAAAATAAGCGTAACTAACTCTGCAGGTCTTAAATTTTCTAAAATAGTATTCAATAAAGCGCCGTTTACTGCTACCCTTACTCAATACGGTGAAGACGGTGTTATGCTTACCGTAAACGAAATTGTTACTAATAGCAAGGCTAAATATTTATTCCGTGCTATTAATTTAGTAAGAGCACAAAAGATTAACGGTTACACAACGCTTGCCGACCTTATATCTTCACAACAAAGGGACGAATTTATTAGAACCTTTATCGTAAACGATATTGAACAAACTAAGGAATTTAACGGAATTTACGTTGTTCCGTCTCAAAGCGACGCTTTAGAAGTGCTTTCTAAGGCCGTTAAATCTTGTTTCTTGCTTGCACACGGTTCGTCGTTTATGCACGACAGATACTGCCCTGTTTGTGGCTCTAACTTGCTTTCTAAAGACGAAGACGTTACTTGTACGTCTTGTGGCACTATTTATAGTGTGTTTGAGTACGAATATAAAGACTTTATTTGGTTTAAAGATTTACCAAAACTTTACGAGTATAATAGTGAAAAAGAAGTTAAGCCAGACCTTAACGAACTTGCACTTACAGATGACGAAATTATTCGCAAAACGTTCATGCAAAAACTTGCCGATTCAGAGCAAGAAGTTCAAGATTATTACAACGCTATTAAACACGAATTATTATCTTACAAAGACGTTAATTCGCGCGTAAGCCGTAGTTACGATAGATTTAATATCGGTAGAAAATCAATTGCAAAAATCTGCTTACGTGGTAAAACCTTAGCATTATACCTTGCTCTTAACCCACAAGATTACGTTAAAACTAAATATTTTGCTAAAAACGTAACCGAAGTTAAAAAATATAAAGATACTCCTACTATGGTTAAAGTTAAATCACAAAGGGGACTTAAATACGCTATTGAATTAATTTCCCTTGTTCTTAACGGTGTTGAGAAAAATCCACCAACGGAAATAATCGATTACGTTATACCAGAAATTCCTGCTGAGCAACTTAGAGATTGTTTCCTTAAAAAGAGTTTTGCTGGTAAACTTTGTCAACTTGATAACGATATTAAAGATTATTACTCTCAAGTTAAAAACGCGTTAATTGAGTATAAGAAGGTTAACGCTCGTATTAGTTTTAACTACGAAAACTTTAACATTGGAAGAAAATCGGTTGCTAAATTTAACGTCAAAGGTAAAACTTTAGTTTTATATCTTGCGCTTAATCCTAAAGATTACGTAAATACAAAGTATTATGCTAAAGACGTAAGCAACGTTAAAAAATATCAAGATACTCCTACTATGGTTAAAGTTAAATCGGCTCGTGGTACAAAATACGCTATCGAACTTATTAACAAACTTTTACTCGGCGAACAAAAACACGATAACTTTGAACCTATAAAGTACGCTGAACCTATGAAGAGTGACGCTCAATTACTTAAAAAAGGTTTAGCAAAATTAGTAAAAAAACCAAATGGATTTTTTGATAACTAAAACTTAAAAAAGAGTAGCATAAATTAATGTGAACCCAAAAGTTAGTCACTTTTAGGTGGTACATTTCAAAATTTGCTACTCTTTTCTTTTACTTAACTAACGTATAAAGCCTTGTAAAATATTTATATCTATGTTAAAATAATTTATATAAATTTAAAACAACGTCTATACGTGTTTTAGGAGTTTAAAATGAAATTAAAAGTTATAGGTTGGACATATTACGACGACCCAAATTACGAATATTTTGAAACTACTTGGGCTACGCATAACGCCGTTTTGCAAGACGTTAAAAAGAACGGCTACGTGTTTACGGGCTATCACCACCAAGAATACGATTATTGCTGTCCCGTACTTAATAACGGCAAGAAAATTATATTTTCTCAACGTGGATTTGGTGGTTTAATGGCAAAGGCGCACGGCTTTAATAAAACTTACGACTATTCTATATTCGCCTACCCCGTTAACCCAAATTCCAAAGAATATAAATTCCCAAAAGTTAGTCCTAACGACAGTTTAATCGTTGATGAAAAAACTCTTTACGAAACTTATGAAATTGATGCCGACATTGAAACTATTGCTATTGCCGATATAAAAAACCAACTACGCTTAAAAGATTTAGAAGAATACGCTTTAATAGAAGTTGGCGATATCGTAAAACTTATAAACGACAAACACACTACTAAATATAAAGTTGTTAGCGTTGATAGAGTAAAAGACGTTAGCGTTGTTGACGAATATAATTTCAAGTATCGTAACTGCAATTTGTTTACCGAAGAAGAACAAAAAGAAATTATAACAAAATACGAACAAGCAAGCGTTGTAATAATTTTAAAACTTGAATATTGTTTTAACTTAAATTAAATAATTGATTTTAACGGCTTAAAAAGGTTTTTAAGCCGTTTTTTATTACTAAACGACAAACTCACCGTAGCGTTTGCTACGGTGAGTTATTTCGTTTATATTAGTTTCTTGGATTTTTAATGTTCGCTTGTGCTGCAGATAAACGAGCAATAGGAACACGATATGGTGAGCAAGATACGTAAGATAAGCCGATTGCGTGACAGAATTCGATAGACGATGGGTCGCCACCGTGTTCACCACAAATACCTAAGTGCATATTTGGACGAACTTTTTTACCACCTGTAACAGCCATTTCCATAAGTTTGCCAACGCCCGTTACGTCTAATCTTGCAAATGGGTCTGATTCGTAAATTTTGTTTTGATAGTATGATGGTAAGAATTTACCAGCATCGTCACGTGAGAAACCAAACGTCATTTGCGTTAAGTCGTTTGTACCAAAACAGAAGAATTCAGCCTCTTTAGCAATTTCTTCAGCAGTAAGACATGCTCTTGGAATTTCAATCATAGTACCTACTTCATATTTTAATTCAACGCCACTTGCCTTGATAACTTCTTCAGCAGTTTTTACTACGATATCTTTAACAAATTTAAATTCTTTAGTTTCACCTGTTAACGGAATCATAATTTCAGGAATTAAGTCCCAGTCAGGATGTCTTTCTTTAACAGCGATAGCAGCCTTAATGATAGCCTTAGTTTGCATAACTGCAATTTCAGGGTAAGTTACCGTTAAACGACAACCTCTATGACCCATCATTGGGTTAAATTCGTGTAAAGAAGTGATAATTTCTTTAATCTTGCTAACTGATTTGTTTTGTGCTTTTGCTAATGCTTCGATATCTTCTTCAGTCGTTGGAACGAATTCGTGAAGTGGTGGGTCAAGGAAACGAATTGTAATAGGATATCCACCAAGCGCTTCAAATAAACCTTCAAAGTCTACTTGTTGCATAGGTTCAATTTTGTCAAGAGCAGTCTTTCTTTCTTCAACTGTATCAGAACAAATCATTTCTCTAAAGATACCTATTCTTGATGGGTCGAAGAACATATGTTCTGTACGGCAAAGACCGATACCTTGAGCGCCGAAAGCAGCCGCTTGTTTAGCGTCTTCTGGAGAGTCTGCGTTAGTTCTAACGTCTAATGCTTTATATTTGTTTGCTAAGTCCATAATTCTGCCGAAATAGCCCGAATTAGGGTCAGCAGGAACAGTTGTAATTAAAGTATCGTAAATATTACCCGTTGAACCGTCTAATGAAAGAACGTCGCCTTCTTTGAAGATTTTACCAGCAAGTTCAAACCATTTTTCTTCTTCGTGCATTTTAATATCGCCACATCCAGAAACACAGCAAGTACCCATACCACGAGCAACAACGGCAGCGTGTGAAGTTTGTCCACCACGAACTGTTAAAATACCTTGAGCGTATTTCATACCTTCGATATCTTCAGGAGAAGTTTCTAAACGAACTAAAATTACGTTTTCACCTTTCTTGCCTTCGATAACAGCGTCTTCAGCAGTAAATACGATTTTACCAGCAGCAGCGCCAGGAGATGCAGCAATACCCTTACCGATAACGTTATTCTTATCAGCAACTTTTAACGCTTTAACGTCAAATTGTGGGTGTAAAAGCATATCTAAACTCTTAGCGTCGATTTGCATAAGTGCTTCTTTTTCAGTAATCATACCTTCGTCGATTAAATCGCAAGCAATTTTAATGGCTGCAGTTGCAGTTCTTTTACCGTTACGAGTTTGAAGCATATATAACTTCTTATCTTGAATAGTAAATTCCATATCTTGCATATCACGGTAGTGATTTTCTAAAATATCGCAAACTTTTAAGAATTGAGTGTAAACTTCAGGGAAAACTTCCTTCATTTGTTCGATAGGCATTGGCGTACGAACACCGGCAACAACGTCTTCACCTTGAGCGTTTGTTAAGAATTCACCCATAAGACCTTTTTCACCAGTTGCAGGGTTACGAGTAAATGCAACGCCCGTACCAGAAGTTTCACCCATGTTACCAAACGCCATCATTTGAACGTTAACAGCCGTACCCCAACTGTATGGAATATCGTGGTCCATACGGTAGATGTTTGCTCTTGGATTGTCCCAAGAACGGAATACTGCTTTAACAGCCTCAAAAAGTTGTTCCTTTGGTTCGTCAGGGAAATCTTTACCTAATTGTTTTTTGTATTCAGCCTTAAATGAAAGTGCTAATTCTTTTAAATCGTCAGCAGTTAACTCAACGTCTTCAGTAACGCCCTTTCTTTCCTTCATTTCGTCGATAAGTTTTTCAAAGTATTTTTTACCAACTTCCATAACAACGTCAGAGAACATTTGGATAAAACGACGATAACAGTCCCAAGCCCAACGTGGGTTGTTAGACTTTTCTGCTAAAGTGTTAACAACTTCTTCATTTAAACCAAGGTTTAAGATTGTATCCATCATACCAGGCATTGACGCACGTGCGCCCGAACGAACAGACACTAAAAGTGGATTTTCTTTGTCGCCAAATTTCATGCCACAAATTTGTTCCATTTTGCCGATATATTCAATAATTTCAGCTTGAATTGACGGATTAATTTGCTTTCCATCTTCATAATATTGAGTACAAGCCTCAGTTGAAATAGTAAAACCTTGTGGAACAGGTAAGCCGATATTTGTCATTTCGGCAAGGTTAGCACCTTTACCACCAAGAATTTCACGCATTTTTGCATTACCTTCTGTAAAAAGATAGCAATATTTTTTTGCCATAAAAACTCCTCCTAAATATATAAATGTAATAATTAATTAGTTTATAAAAAACGCCACGACGATATAACGTGTGGCGTTTTAATTTGCACATTGTCTATTTTATACTAATTTTAAAAAAATAGCAACTTTTTATAAGCGCAATTTAAAAAAAATGCACAAAATTGTGCATTTTTTTATTAAGCATCTGCTTTTTTAATTAATTTTAAGCTTTTTAAATACAACGTGTAAGGATATTGTACCCAAGTTCCTTGTATCATAGGCGCGTGTGTTGACCTTCTTGAAGGATATTCAGTCCACTTTGTTGAAACACTACCGTTTTCTTCAGTTCTTTTACTGTACAAATCTGAGGCGTAAATTTTATCACCTATCCAGTCGCTTCTATTTGCCTCATAAGTTAAAGAGAATAATTCTTGTGTCGAGTTAGACCTTATACCAACACCAGGCACGCTGTAGTGCCCAGTATTTACGATTAACGGATATATTGCAAGTACGTCTTTAATAGGAATTTCAAAAGTTACCCATTTATTTGCACTAAATCTTGCTAACTCATACTCGATTCTACCTGTTGGACCAGGCACGCCTAATCTTGCAACTAATGGATGTGGGTTTTGAGTATCAACGTAGATTGTTACAGCCAAAGCGTCGTATTGCTCTAATTGTTTGTAAGATTTATAAGTACTAACTTGTACGAACATTTGATTGATTAACGTTTGTTTGCTTTTTTGATTATCGCTGTCAATAGGAATATCCATTCTAACAAGTTTTGGCGATAAAGAACCAAACTGTATAAATCTATCATAGTTATCAGTAGTTAAACCGTTATCAAGATATCTTGGATATACGTTCTTTAAAGACTTTTGGCCTTTTACTTCAAAACTATCCTCTTCATTTAATAACGTAAGATTGTTACTTAAACTTTTATTATCAAGGTTGCCTTCTTTAATTTTATTAGGTGCGCTTACCTTTAATTTTAAATCTGTAAAATAACCTTTAAAAACTTGTGTGCCACCAGCTTTAAAATTAGCTCTTACCCACATAAAAGGATTACCTGCAACTAAATAATCATATAGTTCTTGTTTTGATTTAACTTTGCCTAAAGCAGAAAATCTTGCGCTTTGATAAATTTCAAGTGGAATTCTAACTTGTACCCAAGTATTAACAAGTAAACTTGAATAAATTCTTGAATTACCTACGTATAAAGTAAACGAGGTGTCCTTTCCCGTACCACTTGAAGACGTAAAGTACATATAAAATTCTAAATAATCAGCCTCAGCAAATTGTGATTTAGTACAAGAAGGTGTAATAGAAAAACCTGCGTCTTCATTTCTATTTATTTTACTATCTAAAACTAAATAACCGTTATTACCCGTATAAGGCGCGTCAATAGCACTTTCAGTTTTTAATTCATTAGTAGTTTTGTAATAAACGTCGGCATCTGTTTTAGATATATTATAGTCTATACCTGTTATAGCATCGCTATTATTTAACGTAGGAATACCTGCTTTAGTTTTACTATCGTCATTGATATCATTTTTAGTTAAAAGTAAAACTTCAGTTTGACCGTTACTAAAAGTACCTGCTTTTTGACTTGCAGTAAAAATTTCACTATCGTCTTTTAATTGATTTTTATATGTATAACTACTTTCATTATACTGGCCTCTATCGTCGTAATAAATAGTCATTACTGCTTTTAAGGTTTTCGTTTTATAACCTTTACCCGATAAAGTACAAACGGCGTTATACATACCGTATTCTTTATGAGTGTTATTTTTATAAGTAGCCGTAACGCCTTCAGGCAAATCGCCCGACACTAATAACGATTGTTCTTTGCCGTTATAAGCAAACATAGTGTCTTCAAAAGTAACGTTTTCAATTACCTTAGAGCCACCGTCGTCATTTTCTCCATCACCGTCACCATTATCATTTGGCACACAAGCAGTTAACGGAAGTACTATGAAATTTAACACTAACAAAAAGATTGCTAATTTTTTAAATAAAATTTTCATTTTAGTCCTTTATTTTATAAAGCGTCGCTCTTTTTAGAGAGCGACGCTCTATCTTAAATTGTTAGATTATTCGTTTTTGCTAAAATAACCTTATTCTGTTGGTTGTTGTTGTGGCGTTTCTACGAACATAATCTTAGTAGCAAGATAACCTACGTACTTAGTGCCGTCAGTATGAGTGTAAATATATTTAAGACATACTGTTGCAGGCGTATTTGCTGTTATGTTTACTAATGAAAGTTGACAAGGTACGTTGTATTTTGACCTATCACAATAGTAGAAATATGAT
>JAZRCS010000001.1:0-15502 GCA_045659885.1 Christensenellaceae bacterium | reverse complement strand
TAATCATCACTTAAGTTTAGTTGCATAAATTTAATACGTTACATAGTAAAAAGGCAAGCCTTAACGCTTGCCTTTTAGTCGTGTTATTAAATTTAAATTATTTACCTATATATTTAAATAATTTAGTTTTTAAACCATTTTTTTATTCAAAATATTCTAGTTTAATTAAATTTATAATTTTTTTAACATTTTTTTGCATTTACTCTTGACATTTTCACACGCTTGCCTTTTGCTCGATAGTCAATTCGTTTAAAAATTCATTTTCAATATCGTAGTTTTGCGACGCGTCGCATATTGCTAATTTTGAAATTGAAACTTCGTAAGCAGTCATTAATTTTGTTTCCGTTTCACTTAATTTTTTTTGATATTCTCTTGATTGAATTCTTCCACTTAAAACTACTCTTTCGCCCACTTGCAAATTCTTAACGAATCTTGCGTTTCTTCCCCACGCTATACACGGTATGTAGTCGCTTTTATTATACGCTCTATTAACTGCAATCAACAAATCGGCTATTTCACGGCAAAACGGCGTCGTTCTATAAATAGGTGGTTTACAAATAAAGCCGGTAAGTACTATTACGTTAGGATTTTGCGAATAATTTACGTCTAAAATCTCCCTAACGAATACCGTTAGCATTAATTTGCTTTTACCGTCAACTTGTTTATTATAACTTCTAAATTGACCTATTGCAGATAAATAACTGCCTATTTTTAAATTGCTTTTTTCAATTAGACGTTCGCTTACCGTTATAGGCAATATATCGCTTTGACCTGATAATCTTTTCACTAAAACGTCCATTTCATAAAAACCTTCCCCATAAATTTCGTGAGAAAATCTTGCTTCGGTTACTATTTCACCACTAAGGTAAACTTTATTGTTTTGTTTTTCTAAATTATTCATAGTTCCTCCATTAATTTTTGTTTGGCAACTGTTTTCCAAACGAATTAATAGTGTAATTTGATTTATAAATTAACTCGCCTATCGGCACGAAAACGTATCCTTTTGCTTGCAAGTTTGATAAAACGTATCTTAACGCCTCGTGAGTATGTAAAGCGTTATTATGACAAAGAATAATCGAGCCACTTTGCACTTTTGACACAATCCTATTAGTAATTTGACTACTTGATAAGTCTTTCCAGTCAAGCGAGTCAACGTCCCATTGAATAGTATATAAACCTAAACTTTCAGCCGTTTCTATAACTAAATCGTCATAGTCGCCGTAAGGTGGTCTAAATAAACTAACACTTTTACCCGTAATATCTTCAATACACTTTTTAGAAGAATTTAGTTCTTCTAAAATTTGCTCTTTATTTAACTTACTCATATTAGGGTGCGTTTTAGAGTGAGTGCCTATTTCGTGACCACGCTTTGCAATTTCGATTAAATCGTCACTATACTTCGTTGCCCAAAATTCTACCGTAAAAAAGGTGCATTTAACTTGATATTCGTCTAATACGTCGAGTATTTTTTTAGTGTATTCGTTACCGTAAGCGCAGTCGAAAGATATTGCTATTTTTTTATCGTTTCTTTCAACGCTGTATATCGGCAATTTTCTTACCGTGCCACCAAAAAATACGTTAGCGTAACCGTTTATTGAAGTTACGGCAATCATTGTAAAAATTAAGATTAAAGATAAAGTGATTATTAAAATTTTGCTAATTAATTTTTTCTTCAAAACACTATCACTCCTATTATATTTAATTAAACTTGTAATAATTTTTATTATTTTGACGAAATTTTACTTGTACTGTCGAAAAGATTTGTATTTAATTTTACCTATTTAAAAACAATATATTCTTATTCATTAGTTTTAATTTTTATGATTTTTACAACAAAAAAACCACGATTTTATCGTGGTTTTTAAATTAATTTACATTTTATTTACTTACTTTTATTTTTTTAAGTTTAGCAAATCTTGGTAAACCGTCAACGAGTGGCGCTTTTGCATCGCCTTGAATAAGTGGCAATACGTAATCGATAAATTCACAAGAAACGAAAGTTCCGTCGTTAGTAATCCACTCAAGTGGAACTTTCCTTTCAGTGTTTGCTGCAAGAGTTAAACTACCAAGCGTTACCTTGCATTTATACTTGCCGTTTATCGTTTGACGCTTATATATAACCATTTTATCCGTAGCGCCGTTTACAGCAGATTTTACGGCTTTAACGCCTGCTTTAAACGCCTCTTCAACGTCGACTTTACTTGCTAAGTGACTTGCACATCTTTGTAGTAACGAAAACTCAATCGCCCTTGTTTTAAAGCCAAGTTTTTGCTTAACTAAATCGGCAAGTTGTAAGGCTACGCCACCTAATTGCTTATGACCAAAACTATCGGTGTTTTTTAAATCGTTCGCCTTAGATAACACTTCACAAATAAGCGTGCCGTTTTCGTCCTTAACGCCTTCTGAAACGACTGCGATACACTTATTATTATTTTTATCGCACACCCCTTTAACGTCGTTTATAAACTTTTCTACGCTAAAAGGAACTTCGGGTAAATATATAAGGTCTGCACCTTCGCCTTTATACGACGCTAATGCTGCTGCGCCCGTAAGCCAACCTGCGTTTCTACCCATAGTTTCAACAATGCAAATACTTGGAGTGTCGTAAACTTTAGCGTCAAGACTAAGTTCCATAATAGAAGTTGCTATGTATTTTGCCGACGAACCAAAACCCGGACAATGGTCTGTTCCATATAAGTCGTTATCAATAGTTTTAGGTACGCCTATTACGTTACAATCGTAACCCGATTTTTTTATAAATTTAGAAATTTTGTTACAAGTGTCCATACTATCGTTACCACCGTTATAGAAAAAGTAACGAATATTGTATTTTTTAAACACTTCTAATAACCTTTTATAATCGGTATCGTCAACCTTATAATCTTTAAGTTTATATCTAACGCTACCCAAAACTGACGACGGAGTATATTTTAAAAGGTTAAGTTCGCACGCGTCTTCTTTAGAAATATCGTAAAACTCTTCGTTTAAAATACCTTTAATACCGTGTACTGCACCGTAAACTGCAGTTACGTTTTTTTGTTTTAAGGCTTCGGTAAAAACGCCTGCTGCGCTTGCGTTTATAACTGAAGTTGGACCACCTGATTGCGCAAATATTGCTGCGCCAACCAAATTTTTCATAGCACTCTCCTTTACCTACAATTAATATAAGTTATTAATTATTTTTAATTTTAAGTAAACTTTTTAAAGCGAAATTATATGAGCAATTTCGTGTAATTTTACATCTATTTTCTTTTTCATAGAAACGGCTTCGATAATATCTTTATCAATAATTTGATTGTTTACGATACCAACCGTTCTATTCGTTTGACCTTTAATCAAAAGGTCAACGGCACGCGTGCCGAATTTTGCCGCTAATAGTCTATCTGCCATAGACGGCGACCCACCCCTTTGAGTGTGTCCTAAATGAGTAATTTTAATGTCTATACCCGTTTCTTTTTTTATAGTAGCAATAATTTGTTCTTTATTTTCAACGCCTTCAGCCATAATTATCATATTAGAAGTTTTTCCTTCTAATTGACTATCTTTAATTGACTTACAAATTGCATCTACGTCAACGGGAACTTCGGGTACTAAACAATGTTCTACACCACCACCGATTGTTGCATATAAGGCTAAATCGCCACATTTACGACCCATAACTTCAACGAGTGAAACTCTATCGTGCGAAGTCATTGTGTCACGCAAATTGTTTATTGCCGATAAAACGGTATTTACTGCCGTATCAAAGCCTAAAGTATAGTCGGTATACGCTAAATCGTTATCAATAGTTGCCGGTATACATACTACGTTTATACCACAATTAACCGATAAATCTCTTGCGCCCCTAAACGAGCCGTCTCCACCTATTACGATTAAGTTTTCAATACCACGTGAACGAAGATTTTCGGCCCCTTTACGTTGATATTCAATTTCTTTAAATTCTAAGCATCTTGCCGTTTTTAATATGGTGCCACCCCTATGGATTATGTCGGAAACCGAACGCTTGTTCATAGGAAATATTTTATCGTTAATTAAGCCAACGTAACCACGTTCAACACCATAAACTTCAAAACCGTTATATATTGCGTAACGAACGCACGCCCTAACGCAAGCGTTCATTCCTGGAGCATCGCCACCACTCGTTAAAATTGCTATTTTTTTCATAATGCACCACCTTGATAATTTTAGTATATCATACGTTAAAAAGTTAAACAATATTATTTTTCAAAAAACATAATATCTTTTTCGTCGAACAACGACGCTAATTCGTTAAGTAATCCGTTACACCTTCTAACCTTAATAGACGCCATTAAGTTTTTACCTTCAACTTTAAATATTACTTTTACGTCGCCTGGATACGCCGATAAAATTTCTAAAGTTTCGTCCGTTGATTGTCCGTTAAAAATTAAGCCTAAATACTCGGTTTTTTTTACTTCTTTTTCTTCTTTTACTTCTTGCGACTTTTCGTTTAACGACGACATTTCGTCAATTACTAAACTTGGTGGACGTTCATCCCTAATTTGCAGCTTACCTTTTATTCTTACGATATTATCTTCAATACAAGCGTCTTTAAGTTTATCGTAAAGTTTAGGAAAAACTACCCCTTCAATCGTGCCGTACATATCTTCAATTTCAACAGAAAGCATTGTTTGACCAGATTTAGTGCTAATCTTTTTAACCGAAGTTATTATACCAGCCATTTCAACCGTTTCACCGTCGGTAATATCCAAATAAATTTTTTCACCGTCTTCGTCTTCTTCATAATTTTTGCAAAGAGAAGTATTGAAAAAGTAATTCTTTAATTGATTTTCGTAATTTGCTAAAGGATGACCAGATATATATACGCCTGCAACCGATTTTTCATACGATAATAACGTTTTATAGTCGTATTCGTTTAAATTTGGATATTTAACTTCAATTTTTTCTGGTTCTCCTAAAAATCCAAATATTGAAATTTGATTGTCTTCTTTTGATTTGTTTATAATTTGCGCTTTATCTAAAATTTCTTCGTAGATAGCAATTAAAATACTTCTATAAACGTTAAAACTGTCAAATGCGCCTGCATAAATTAAACTTTCAACAAGTTTTTTATTTATATAACTACTACACCTTAAACAAAAATCTTCAAAAGAAGTAAATTTGCCGTTTTTAGCCCTTTCTTCAATAATTAAGTCGATAGGACCTATACCAACGTGTTTAATGCCTGCTAAACCAAATCTTATATTGCCGTCTTTAACCGAAAAGTACGTTTCGCTTTCGTTAACGTCGGGTTGTAAAACTTGAATATTTTCACTTTTAGCATACGTTACGTAGTTAATAATTTCGTCGCTTTTTGTAATACGGTTATTAAGTACTGCCGTTAAAAATTCTGCCTTATAGTAACATTTTAAATACGCAGTTTGATACGTTACGACAGAATACGCTGCAGCGTGCGATTTATTAAAAGCGTATTTAGCAAAGTCTTTCATTTCGTCCCAAATCTTTTTAGCAACGCTTTCTGGTACACCACGTTTAATACAACCGTCGATTGCTTTACTTACCTTACCGTTTTTGTCTACGCTTTCGGCCTTACCGTAAATAAAGGTTGCTTGTTCCTTTTCCATTTCGGCAATCTTCTTTTTACCCATCATACGCCTTACGTTGTCGGCTTGACCAAGCGTATAGCCTGCTAAGTCTTGAACTATTCTCATAACTTGTTCTTGGTAAACTATACAACCGTAAGTTTGTTTTAAAATAGGCTCTAAAAGTGGATGCGCGTATATAATTCTTTCTGGATTATGTTTATTTCTAATAAAGGTAGGAATTGAGTCCATAGGACCTGGTCTAAATAACGACACGGCTGCTATAATATCTTCTAAGCAGTTAGGTCTTAACCTTGATAAGAAGTTTTTAAATCCTGCCGATTCTATTTGGAATATTGCCGTCGTATTACCCGTAGAAATAAGTTCGTAAACTTTAGCGTCGTTATATGCGTTTCTATCAAAAACTATATCTACGCCGTGTATTTTTTTAACGTATTCAATACAAAGTTTAATATCACTTAAGTTTCGTAAGCCTAAAAAGTCCATTTTTAAAAAGCCAAGACTTTCAAGTTCTACGCCTACGTATTGCGTTGTAATATCGTCTTTGTTTTTAGAAAGTGGCATATGTTTGTCTAAAATGTCGTGACCTATAATAACGCCACAAGCGTGCGTACTTGCTTGACGTGGCAAGTCTTCAAGTTTAATGGCTATATCAACGACTTTTTGTATTTGCTCGTTATCGCTATATAAATCAACTAATTCCTTTACCTTAAAGCATTCACTTGTTATTCCGTCGTCAAGTTCTTTTTGACTTGGACTATAAAAACCAAAGGCTTTTGCTAATATGTTTGGACGCGACAAGTCGTACGTTTTACCGTTATTCGTAACTTTTTTAGGCAATAATTTAGTTAACGCGTTACTTTCAGAAAAAGGAATATTCATTACCTTACATACGTCTTTTAACACGGCTTTTGCAGCCATAGTACCAAACGTAACGATTTTTGCTACGCTATCTTCGCCGTATTTGTTTTTTACGTAGTCGATAACTTCTTGCCTACGAGAGTCTTCAAAGTCAATATCAAAGTCGGGGGCAGAAACCCTTTCCGAATTTAAAAATCTTTCAAAGTACAAGTCGTATTTAAGTGGGTCAATATCCGTTATACCTATTAAAAAAGCAACGAGCGAGCCTGCGCCACTACCTCTACCCGGTCCAACCGAAATACCCATTTTACGAGCGTTATAAATATAGTCCCAAACTATTAAGTAGTATTCGATAAAGCCTTGCTTTTCAATAACCGAAAGTTCCATTTCAATTCTATCACGAATTTCTTTGGTTTCGCCATCAGTTTTCTCTTTAATACCTTGATTTATAAGTTCACGTATATATTCAATAGGAGTTTTGCCGTCTGGTGGCACGAAACTTGGAAATTTATATTCACCAAATTCAAATTTAAAGTTACATTTATCGGCAATTTCAAGCGTCGTTTGTAAAGCGTCTTCGTCGTCAGGAAAAACTTCCTTCATTTCGTCGTACGTTTTTAAGTAAAACTCGTTACAAGGCATTCTCATACGAGTTTGGTCGTTTTCAAGCCTACGAGTTTGCACGCAAAGAAGTATATCGTGAGTGTAAGCGTCTTCTTTATTAATATAGTGAACGTCGTTGGTTGCTACGGTTTTTACGCCGTATTTTTTTGCTAAATATTTTAATTTAGCGTTTACAATAACTTGTTCTTCTAAATATTGATTTTGAAGTTCTAAATAAAAATCGTCTTTAAACGTTTCTTTGAAAAATACGACTAATTTTTCTGCTAATTCGTCGTTATGACTTAAAATTGCTTGTGGAATATCACCACCGATACAACCAGACAAGCAAATAAGGCCTTCACTATACTCTTTTAAGGTTTTTAAGTCGATACGTGGTTTATAATAAAAACCGTCCCTAAAGGCAATTGCATTTAAAAGTGATAAGTTTTTATAGCCTATATCGTCTTTTGCTAATAAAACTAAGTGTCTTCTATCTTTATAGCCTTCGTCGTTTTCGTCAACTTTATTTTTACTGTGCATAGTTAAATCGTCACATACGTAAAATTCAGTACCTATAATCGGCTTTATATTTGCCTTAACGCAAGCATTATAAAACGCCACAGCGCCGTACATATTGCCGTGGTCTGTAATTGCTAACGCGCTCATACCTAATTTTGACGCTTGACGTGTTACTTCGCTAATTCTTGCCATACCGTCAAGCATTGAATATTCCGTATGCACGTGTAAATGAACGAAATCTTTCATTTATACCTCACTCAATAAAATCAACTAAAATACTGTTTTGAACAAACAAATACTCGTCTTTTATTTTTATCCTTTTATCGTTAATATCTAAATAACTTAAATTGTTTTTAATAGCATTTTCAAAATCTTTTTTAAAATCACTATTAAAAGTTTTAAAATAATCGTTTAAATTAACGCCGTTTGCCGTCCTTAAAGATAGCATAGCGTATTCTTTATTACGCTCGAACCCTTCTATATTTTCACTGTAAATTTCGGCAACTTTATTTGCTAAAATACATTTGCAATAATTATCGATATTTTCGGTGTTAGTAAATCGTCTTTCGTTAATAAACGACGACGCGCTAACGCCAAAACCGATATATTCGCCCCTTTGCCAGTAATTATAGTTGTGCTTAGAATAATATTCACCCTTGCAAAAGTTAGATACTTCGTATCTAATAAAACCTTTTTCTTTTAAATAACTAACACTTTTTTCGTAAATTTCTGCCGTCTCATCGTCACTTAAAAGTTCGCCGTTTAAATATTTAGTAAACATAGGCGTGCCTTCTTCGGGCTTTAAAGTGTATAAAGATATATGTTTTACGTTATCAAAAGACGTTGCTAAGTCGATTGTGTTTTTTACGTCTAAAAACGTTTCGTTAGGTAGTCCTACCATAACGTCGACTGAAGTATTAAAGTCCTTTAATAAATACATACACTTAATAAAATCTTGCTTAGTATGTATTCTATTTATGTTTTGTAAAGTTTCGTCGTTTGACGACTGAAGCCCTACGCTAAAACGGTTTATACCTGCGTTTTTATAAACTTTTACCTTACTTTCGTCAAGCGTGCCTGGGTTTACTTCTAAGGTAATTTCGGCGTTTTTTGAAATTTTACACTCGTTATAAATTAATTTCATTGCGCCGTAAATAAATTTAGGCTCAACAAAACTTGGCGTTCCACCACCAAAGTAAACTGAAGTAAAACGCTTATCTTTCATTTGAGAAAATTTTGCCTTCATTTCTTTATACAAACAAGCAAAATACAACTCGCTTTTGCCTATTTGCCCTGGATAAGACGCAAAATCACAATACGTGCATTTACTTTTACAAAATGGAACGTGAATATAAATTCCTGCCATATTAGTCACCTGAATCTATTTTTAATATTGACATAAACGCTTCCGAAGGTATATCAACCGAACCTAACTTTCTCATTTTCTTTTTACCTTCTTTTTGCTTTTCTAAAAGTTTTTTCTTACGCGTAATATCGCCACCGTAACATTTTGCTAAAACGTCTTTACGAAGTGCTTTTACAGTTTCCCTTGCGATAATTTTACCACCGACTGCTGCTTGAATAGGAATTTCAAACATTTGTCTTGGAATAACGTCTTTTAACTTTTCGGCAATCGCTCTACCCCTTGCATACGCCTTTTCTTTATGAACGATTATTGATAAAGCGTCGCAAATATCACCGTTTAATAATATATCAAGTTTTACAAGGTCGCTTTTTACGTAGCCTGCAAGTTCATAGTCAAACGACGCATATCCCCTTGTTCTTGACTTTAAACCATCGAAAAAGTCAAACACTATTTCGTTTAAAGGTAAGGTATAATCAAGTTTAACACGCTTTGCATCAATATAGTCCATACCGTTAAAGGTACAACGCTTTTCTTGACAAAGTTCCATTATAGGACCTAAATATTCTGGTGGCGTGTAAATATTTGCCTTTATAATAGGCTCTTCAACGTAGTCGATTTCAGTTAACGGTGGTAATTTAGTTGGATTTTCAACGGTTAAAACTTGTCCGTCAGTTTTATGAACGTAGTACGATACCGACGGCGCTGTCGTAATAATATCAAGACCAAACTCCCTTTCAAGTCTTTCTTGTATTATTTCCATATGAAGTAAACCTAAGAAACCACACCTAAAACCAAAACCGAGCGCAGTAGAATTATCAGGCTCGAAAGTCAAGGCAGCATCGTTAAGTTTTAATTTTAAAAGCGCCTCTTTTAAATCGTTAAAGCGTGAGCCGTCAAGTGGATAAACGCCACTAAACACAACGGGTTGCGCTTTTTTGTAACCTTCAACGGCAATATCGGTTGGATTTTCAACGTCGAATACCGTGTCACCAACTTCAATATCTTGTATCGACTTAATCGACGCTGCAATATAACCTACTTCACCACTACTTAAAACGTCTTTTTCAATAAGCGACGGATTGAAAGTACCTACTTCAACAACATCAAATATCTTATCGCTCATAAACGTTTTAATTTTAGTGCCTTTTTTAACTTGACCGTCAAATACCCTAACGAATAAAATTACCCCCTTAAAATTATCGTAATAACTATCGAAAATTAAGGCTTTTAAAGGTTTTTCGTCGTCGCCTTTTGGACAAGGTAATTCTTCGACTATTTTTTCTAAAACGTCTTCAATATTAATACCTTGTTTTGCCGAAATTTTAGGAGCGTTAGTGCCGTCAAGACCGATAACGTCTTCAATTTCTTTTACTGCACTTTCAATATCGGCGCTTGGTAAGTCGATTTTATTTATTACGGGTATAATTTCAAGCCCGTTATCAAGCGCTAAATAAACGTTTGCTAAAGTCTGCGCTTGTATTCCTTGCGACGCGTCGACTATTAAAATAGCACCTTCGCACGCTTTTAAACTTCTTGAAACTTCGTAAGTAAAGTCGACGTGACCTGGCGTATCAATTAAGTTAAAAATATACTCTTTGCCGTTTTTTGCTTTATAAAGCATTCTAACGGGAGTCAACTTTATAGTTATACCCCTTTCCTTTTCAAGTTCCATAGAGTCTAAAAGTTGCTCTTGCATATCCCTTTCGGCAACTTGTCCCGTCATTTCAATAATTCGGTCGGCTAATGTTGATTTACCGTGGTCAATATGCGCTATTATACAAAAATTCCTAATATTTTCTTTATTATTTACTGACATAAAATCCTTGCTAAAATTTAATATATAATTCCGTATTACTTATTATATAATAAAAACGCATAAATTTCAACAATTATTTGCAATTTATATAATATTATTATATAATATCTACAAGGTGATTTATGAAAAGTAGAATTGATAAAAATTTTTGGTTATTTAACGTCGCTATTGCTCATAGGGGTTTGTTTGACGAAAATTGCCCTGAAAATACTATACCTGCATTTGAAAACGCTATTAAATTAGGCTACGCTATTGAAACTGACGTTCATTTAACTACTGACGGCGTTTTAATATGCTTTCACGATAATAACGCTAAAAGGCTTTGCAACGTTGATAAAGATATTAGGGATATGTCATACGACGAAGTTAAAAAGTTAGAAATTTTAAATACAAGTTTAAAAATTCCTACTTTTTTAGAAGTTTTAGAGTTAGTTGACGGTAAAGTTCCACTTTGTATTGAATTAAAACAACAAAAGAATAGTGGTTTAGAAGAAAAAATCGTTGAGATTTTAAAAAATTATAAAGGCGAATTCGTTATTCAAAGTTTCGACCCGTTTATGATAAGGCGCATACAAAAACTTGAAAATAGTTTTATTCGTGGCGTTTTAACTACAAACGAAAAATTGCCTAACTACCCTAAAATCGTTGACTTTTTTATGCAAAGATTCGGCTTTAAATTATTCGTTAAATTTGACTTTTTAAATATTAGAGTTGAAGATTTAAAGTTTCATAAAAACCGTGCTAAAAACTATAACGTTATTTGTTGGACGGCTAAAACTAACGACGATATTCAAATTGCTAAAAAATACGCTAAAAACGTTGTTTTTGAAAAAACCGTTAATAACTTAGATATTTTTGATAAAAAATATAATAAATAATTAAAAAAACCTTAAACTTCGCGTTTAAGGTTTTTATTTTATTCGGTTTCTAATTCATCTAAGGTTAAACTGTAACAAGGCGCTATATTTTGCATAAAATATAAAACTTCTTGTCTATCCGTTTGCATTATATCGTTATAAATACTTTCTTTTGCTTTTAAAAATTCGTTATTACCAAGTTTAACTTCTTCTTCACATTTAATATAAGCAGAGATTTTATCAGCGCATTTCATTATTTTATATTCTTCGCTGTTAACGTCGGGAATAACGCAATCTTCATACTCTTTTACAAATTCTTTTGGGAGCATTGATAAAAGTTTACGGTTTGCCTTTTCTTCAATTTCTTTATAAGCGCCGATAATTTGCTTATTATAATACTTTATAGGCGTTGGTAAATCACCCGTTATAACCTCACTCGTTTCGTGGTATTGACTGTATAAAAGTACCTTTTCAACGCTAACGTTACCACCATAAATTTTGTTCTTTATTACGGCAAGTGCGTGCGCAATTACTGAAACTTGTTCGGTATGTTCCATAATATTTTCTTCAATAACGCTGTGCATAAGCGACCAGCGTTTAATGTATTTCATTCTATTTAAGTATGCAAAAAAATTAAAATTCATAATATCACCTTGCTTAATTTTATCATAAATAAATAAAACTTTCAATAATTTTAATATATTTAGTTGACTTTTTATTTTAATAGGATTAAAATTAAGTAAACATTAAATGCAGGGGTGCTTTAAACGGCTGAGATTATACCCTTTGAACTGTGCAGGATAATTCCTATACAGAAGCAAAGTCTTTTTCGTGACGCCCTAATTTTATTAGGACGCATTTTTTGTTTATGGAGGACTTTTATGTTAAATAATTTATTACTTTTTGTTGAACTACCCGACAAAGCAACCGACACGTTTGAATTAATTTCAATAATAACGCTTGCAGTTACGATTATTTTAACTTTATTGTTAACAAGGTTTTCAAAAAAACTTAACACTAAAAAATTAACCGTTTCGGCAATGCTTATATCGTTATCTTTCGTGCTTTCGTTTATAAAGGTTAAGATTGCCCCACAAGGTGGTAGCGTAACTTTAATGAGTATGTTGCCCGTTTTACTTGCTTGTTATTTTGGTGGATTTTCACTTGGCTTATTTATAGGTTTCGTGTTTGCGTTACTACAATTTATATCTTCGCCTTGGGTACTTACCATTGAAACGTTTTTACTTGACTATATACTTGCCTACTCGTCTATTGCATTAGCGTCATCGTTTAAAAAATGTGTTAAAAATCAAACTACAAGTTTACTTTTAGGAATTTTACTTGTTTACGTTGTAAGAATAATTTGCCACGTTTTATCGGGTATGATTATATTTAGTTTTGGAATAATAAGCGAAGGTTTCCCTGTAAATAACGCGTTTGTTTATTCGCTTGTTTACAATATAACTTACCTTGTCCCTGATATGATTTTAACAATGATAGGTGCGCTTTATTTAAGCAAATCAAAAACTATTAACATTATTGAAAAACAATTTGTTTCAATTTAATTTTAAAATAAAAACGATTTGTAAGGTATAATACAAATCGTTTTTTAATACTTTTTTAAAATAATAAAAGGCAAGCGTTATGCTTGCCTTTTTATTATAATACTTCTTTAACTCTTGCAGCTTTACCAGTAAGTTTGCGTAAGTAGTAAAGTTTAGCACGTCTTACAGCGCCTTTCTTAACAACTTTAATGTCAGCAACTTTTGGTGAGTGAAGTGGGAACGTTCTTTCAACGCCAACGCCAAAACTAATACGTCTAACCGTAAACGTTTCGCTAATACCACCACCACGTTTTGCAATAACGATACCTTCGTATGCTTGAAGTCTTTCTCTCGTACCTTCGATAACCTTTACAGATACCCTAACAGTATCACCAACGTTAAATTTAGGTACTTCTTTTTTAATATTTTCGTTATTAATTTGCTCGATAATTGTCATTGACTTATCCTCCTATATACAAGGTGTTCATTGAAAATCAAGAGGACCACCCGAAGTCTTTAAGTATTTTATCATACACGCTTGATTTTGACAAGCGTTTTTTACCATTTTTTTAATTTTTTTGCCCTTTTTTACTATTAAAAGGCGTTTTTAATAAAATTTATTTGATTTTTTAATATTTCGATTACGGCAAACGAAACGTTTTGGTCGTCTAATTTATTTTCAATAAAATAATATTCTAAAATACGCCTATACTTTTCTTGTTTTTTAATATCGACTGCCTCGCAAGGTCTACCAAACTTTTCGTTTGTTCGAGTTTTTACTTCTACAAAAACTAATTCGTCGTCTATTTTAGCAACGATATCTGCCTCGCCAAACGGAGTTACGTAGTTTGTTAAAAGTATTTTATAGCCTTGCTTTTTTAAAAAGTTTTGAGCCTTTTTTTCACCTAAATTTCCCAAAAGTTTTTTATAAAGGTTTTTCTGTGAATTTGACAAGGTCCTATCTCCTTAATTTTTTCAATGTGTTGTTTTGTTCCGTAACCACTGTTTTTTTCAAAACCGTAGCCTTGATAAAGTTTAGCGTATTCTTCCATCAATCTATCACGGTAAACTTTTGCTAAAATGGATGCGCAACCGATTGTGTAACTTTTAGCGTCACCTTTTATAATAGACACAGTTTCAACGTCAACGTCTAACCTAACTGCATCTATAAAAACGACGTCTGGTTTGATTTTTAAGGTGTTTATGCAGTTTTGCATACATAATTTCGTAGCGTTTAAAATGTTGATTTCGTCGATTTTTTCGTGGTCAATTTGACATATTGAATAGGCTAAAGACTTTTCAATAATTTGGTCGTACAATTTTTCCCTTTTAGTTTTAGAAAGTTTTTTACTATCGTCTACCCCTTCAACTATATCGTCACCCATTATACAACACGCGCAAACTACGGGACCTGCCAAAGGTCCACGTCCTACTTCATCAACCCCTGCTATTAATTTGTAACCTTTCCTTTTATACTCGTTTTCGTATAAAAATTTATCTACTTGTTCTTTCATATAAATAAAATTTTACCCAACTTACCCTTTCTTAAATCGTTTATAAAAATCGACGCCGTTCTTTCTTCGTCAATTTCTGCACCCTTTTTAAGCGCCCCACGTTTTTTACCTATTTCGTAAAAAATTTGTTTAGCGTCTTTTAGGTTAACGTCAACTTTATAAACTTCTTCAATTCTACCTTTGTAATTTTCAACTAAATAATTTATTAGTTCGTAAGAAAGTTCGATAAAATCTAAAATATCGTCGTTAATACTGCCGATAAAAGCCAAAAATTTTGCGTTACGTTGATTGTCAAAACTCGGCGCAGTAGTGCCTGGCGTGTCTAAAAGTTCTAAGTCTTTAAGTTTAAGCCATTGTTTGTTTTTAGTAACGCCTGCCTTATCGCCCGTTTTAGCCTTTTTCGAGCCACATAAAAGGTTTATAACCGTTGACTTGCCCGTGTTAGGAATTCCACAAATCATAACCCTTAACGGCTTGTTAACGCCTTTTTTAGCATACCTTTCTTTAACTTCTTTTAAAGAATTTATAATTTCATTATAAAGTTTTTGAGAATTCTTTTCGTTTATAGCGTTAAAAATGATAGCCTTTTTACCTTGCTTTGCAAAATCTTTAACTACTTCATTTAACTTAGTTTGGTCGGCTAAATCTGCCTTATTTAATAAATAAACTACCGGTTTATCTTTAAATAAAGGTTCTAAAGTAGTATTTAAGCAAGCGTAAGGCGCTCTTGCATCTAAGGTATAGATAATACCGTCGCAAAGTTTTACTTCTTGCTCCATCATTCTTAATGCTTTGGTCATATGACCAGGAAACCATTGTAAAAACATTATTTTTTATCGT